>PUMO01000144.1 GCA_003551405.1 Mollicutes bacterium
TAACTTTAAAAAGGGGATGGTTTGATGAAAAAATTGTATGGTTTTCTCGCCCTCATGATTAGCGGAAGTATATTCACTGCGGGTGGACTCATTGGCTTTGCGATGGATGATGGTGTCAATCTGTTTGGATATATAGCGCTCGGTGGCTTTTTACTTTTTTTAATCGGACTTATTGGAGTGATAACTATTGATACTGTTAAAACGACAGATGAACAGTAACGCTTTATAAAAAAGGGGGATTTTGATGGTTTATCTTTATATTTTGACACTTATGAGCATTGGGGGCGTGTTTGCGCTTAATTTCTATAAATTACTTGGAAGTATTATCAGTCTTTTACTGACGATTGTTATTCTTGTGATCGTATTTAGCGCGCCGGGGGGTTCCCCTTTTTTAGGGCCGGGAATGATTGCGATTATTACAGGGCACGCATGCATTGGTGGAACCACCGCCAGTCTTGTTTATTTTTGGCATAAAGCTGCGAAAAACCAGCGCAGGTTTAAACTAATTTTAAGTGGCGTTTCACTCGGAATCCTTATAAATTTCTTTATCCTTTATGGTGGTGCCCTGCCTTATTTACATTTCCTAACCTTGATTGCGGTGATATCCATTGGTGTGCTCATGGGTGTTTTGGCGTCATGGGTTTTACCACGCCGCATGTGGGAACCCAACCATGATTCTCACCTTTAGCCTTCTATCATTTATGAGTGTATGACTTGGTGTTTGATGCATGGTTTGATACAAATGAGGTGAGAGTAGGTGAGGTGTGTGACACGTAAATTTTTGTTTATGCTTTTAATGGTTAGCAGTGTTTTTATAGTTGCAGGCTGCGAAGGTCAACGTCCCTTTACACGTGATACAAATGAAGGCTCTACACAGGAGATGCTCATGGAAAGTCGTGACGCGATTCGTGCATCCAACGTAGGTCTTCGTGTTGATTTATACGAAGAGACATTTGGTGGTATTTTTGAACGCGCCGCTGGGACCTCTCAGGGAAGCGGTGTCGTGTTTGAAGCGCGTGAAGGCTATTATTATGCGCTGACCAATCACCACGTGATTGATTCCAAAGATTATCCGAGGTCTGAATATCACGTTGTTCCGTCTTTTGAGGATGAAGAATATGAAGCCAGTGTGGTGGATTATGATGCGTCCAAGGACTTAGCGCTTATAAAATTTCCATCTACAGATTTAGACATTCCCTTGATGGATATTTATGCTTACGAAGACGACGTTACCGAGTTAACCGGAGAAATGGTCCTTGCGGTTGGTAATCCAAGTGCCATCAACAGTATGGTGACCTATGGTGAATTTAATGGCATGCACGCCATCGATGATGTGGACTTCAATGTGATTGGTCATAGTGCCCTCATTTATCCGGGCAATAGTGGTGGGGCCTTAACCACAAAAGCGGGGGAATTCATCGGCATCAATACATGGGGTTCTGAAGATGACACGCAAAATTTTTCTGTGCCGCTTAATGAAGTGCACAACTTTTTGGATACTGTGGACTTTGAATAGCTTACAATACGAAAAAATGGACGGGCCGTATAAACAAAATGCCTAAAAGAAAAACGCAACCTGACATAAAAAATCATGCCAAACAGTTCGTTTTGGCATGATTTTTTTCGCTTCATATACTGTTTAGAGGCGAAAGAAATTATGTGTATAGTTGTGCACCACCCGCAATGGGCGGCAATCAAGTCGGTGAGTTAATGCGCCTGCTATTCATGGTACTTATATAAATCAAAACGATTAAACGCTTTCGTGTAAGGCTTCATTAAGGGTTATAAAGAAAGAAGCAATGTTGAGACAAGTGCGTAACCGTTTACATATAAAATCAAACCCTTTATAATATATATAGAAACTATCCAATAGGAGGGATTCATTTTATGGGTCGACTCGATGGAAAAATTGCACTCATTACTGGTGCAGCAGGTGGCATGGGCGCAAGCCATGCAGAATTGTTTGTGAAAGAAGGCGCAAAAGTCGTAATTACTGACGTAAAGGATGGCAAGAAGACCGCAGAAAAGATCGGAGAAAACTGTACGTTTATGCACCATGATGTGACCAAACGTGAAGACTGGGAGAAAGTGGTTCAAGAAACCGAAAAGCTTTATGGCCCAATCAACATTCTCGTCAATAACGCAGGCATCGCCAAGACGATGCCATGGGAAGAGGCTGAGGACAAAGAATACGATCTTCATTATCGCATCAATCAGCTTGGTGTGTATTTGGGAATGCAAATCACCGCACCATCGCTTAAAAAAGCGGGCAATGGTTCTATCGTGAACATTTCATCCATTGCCGGGTTATTTGGTAGTCCCGCACAGTCAGCGTACACAGCAACTAAGTTCGCCGTTCGCGGCATGACAAAATCGTATGCGCTAGAACTTGGGCAATTTAACATTCGTGTCAACTCCGTACACCCCGGTGTTGTGCGCACACCAATGACGATGGAAAATCCGAATGTTGATAAGCAGATGGTTGAAGACATGGGCAAAAACAATGCGCTCGGACGCATTGGTGATCCAATTGAGCTTTCTAATTTGGTCTTGTTCCTTGCCAGTGATGAATCAAGCTTCTGTACTGGTAGTGAATTTGTTGCAGATGGTGGGCAAACCGCCGGTCTGTAAAAGTAAGTACAAATTGTTTGCAGTATATACCGCCTGGTTTCCAGGCGGTATTTTTTTAAATCTTACCCTGGTGCATTGGCAACGCATCATAAGGGGTGTATAATGAAGAAAATATTAAAGGAGTGTTACGATGTCAAAACCAGTCATTCTAGACTGTGATCCAGGTCACGATGATGCAGTTGCTATCATGCTTAGCGGGCTGCACCCCGCTATCGATTTGCTTGGAATCACGGTTTCAAGTGGGAACCAAACCTTAGATAAAACAACCAAAAACGCGCTTAACCTTGTACAGTATCTATCCCTTGATGTGCCCGTCTATAAAGGGGTTAAAGAACCGCTTGTTGCGCCGCTACGCATTGCGGATGATATTCATGGTGAAAGTGGCCTGGATGGGGTGACGTTTGAAAGACTGACACATTCCCTTCAGGATAAGCACGCCGTTGATTTCATTATTGATACCCTCAGAAATCATGAAGAACCTGTTACACTCGCCATTACAGGGCCCATGACCAACGTAGCCCTTGCGCTCAAGATGGCACCAGATATCGCCAGCAACATTGAAGAAGTGGTTTTTATGGGCGGTGCGCACGGGTATGGCAATGTGACGCCCGCCGCTGAGTTCAACATCCTTGTTGACCCTGAAGCGGCCCAGATTGTGTTAAATCAACCATTTAAGAAAACCATGGTGGGCCTTGATGTTACCCGTCAGGCCTTAGTGACCCCAGAAGTCGTTCAAACCATGGACGCACTCAAAACACAGGCTTCAAAACTGTTTGTTGATTTAATGAAAGTATACAATGAAAATCAACAACAAATCTTTGGCCTTGTGGGTGGTCCCATGCATGATCCGATTACCATTGCGTATTTGATTGATCCTTCCATTTTGACCACCGATTACGCCCACTGCAGTATTGATCTTTCACACGGCGAAAGTTATGGACGGACCAACTGTGACTTGTTCAATTATCAGCACAAGGAAAAAAACACTTACGTTGCTCACAAAATCAATGTTACGGCGTTTTGGCAATTGGTGCGTAAGGTTTTAGCTGGTGCGCAATAAGCGACATTTTGTAAAAACGCATCCTTAGAGGATGTGTTTTTATTTGGTTATGCAGAAAAAACGAAAAGTATTCCCACTTTGTAAGCCTTTACAAAACAATGCATTGTCTGTACAATAGAAATTGGTTGTTTGTAACCGCTTACTAAGCATAATCATTAAATTTTATCGATGAGGTGAATCAATGAAATCGTCACAAGAGTGCATGAACTTAGAAGCAACGTATGGGGCGAAAAACTATAAGCCGATTCCCGTTGTCATTAACAAAGCCAAGGCTGAATGGGTGTGGGACCCTGAAGGGAAAAAGTATCTTGATTGTTTATCGGCGTATTCAGCGGTCAACCATGGCCATTTGCATCCAAGGATTATCAAGGCTGTTGAAGATCAGCTCAATACGCTCACCCTTACATCACGCGCGTTTTATAACGACCGTCTCGGTCAATTTTTAAAACGGTTGTGTGAGGTCTCAGGCTTTGATATGGCCCTGCCAATGAACACGGGCGCTGAGGCTGTTGAAACGGGCATTAAAATTGCGAGACGCTACAGTTACGCGAAAAAGAACATTGAAGAAAATAAGGCAGAAATCATTACGGCCCATCAAAACTTTCATGGACGCACAACGACCATTGTCAGTTTCTCTAATGACGGGAACGCGACCAAGGGGTATGGACCGTATACGCCAGGATTTAAAAATATTCCCTTTAATGATGCCGAGGCCCTTGAAGCGGCGATTACGAAAAATACCATTGGCTTTTTGGTCGAACCCATCCAAGGGGAAGCCGGCGTGATCATACCGGATGAAGGCTATTTGAAAAAAGTGCGAGAAATTTGTGACAAGCATGATATTTTGATGATTCTCGATGAAATCCAGACCGGATTTGGGCGGACAGGGAAACTATTCGCCTTCGAACATGAAAATATCAAGCCTGATTTATTGTTAGTAGGTAAAGCACTGAGTGGCGGTGTGATTCCGGTAAGTGGCGTGCTCACCCACAAACACATCATGGAGGTCATCACCCCCGGTTCTCATGGCTCTACCTTCGGCGGTAATCCCCTTGCATGTGCCGCAGGTGAAGAAGCACTGAATGTCTTGCTTGATGAAAAACTTCCCGAGCGTTCAAAAGAACTCGGTGACTATTTTTTAAACGGCATCAAACAAATTGACACCGATTTATTCAAGGAGGTAAGGGGAAAAGGCTTATTCATTGCGATTGAACTTAAAGAAGAAGCAGGCGGCGCCCGCCAGTACACCGAAGCACTCATGAACAAAGGACTGCTTGCCAAGGAAACCCATGTTCATACCATACGGCTTGCGCCACCTTTGGTGGTTGAGAAGGCCTCGCTTGATTGGGCGATTACGCTTTTAAATGAAGTATTTAGGGGATAATGCTTAGGACTCACAATCTGTGGGTCCTTTTTTATCCCTCATATGTGAAGAACGTCATCGTTTATGATAAACTATAATAGATACTATCGTGCGTAGTGGACGTGACAATATGCCCATGAAAAAAGATCCATTACTTGAAGCGCTATCCGATTTGCGCGATCAACTAAAAGCCCGCGACAAAGATCCTAAAGGCCGCAGTCCCAAGGTTTGTAGTGATGATGCGCTTAAGGAAATCGCAAAACGCAAACCCCTTAAAAAAAGCGCCTTCAAAGCCATTCAGGGGCTTGGCGATGTTTTTGTTGAGCGGTATGCGGATGACTTTTTGCGTGTTATTTATGCGCATAAAAATGCCATGATCAGCGAAGTGAAACAATCCAAGCAATCCAGGCGTGTCCTCGCTGATTTTAAGGACCGCTTAAGTAATATTTCGCGAAAAAACCGTAACTTATATACCGCTAAAATTGCAAAACGCTACGGTGTTGATTTATATCAGGAACCGTTACTTGAACAACTCAAACCATTTATTGAAACCATGCCCAAAAAACCGCTTCGTCTGACACATAAAGCTGACAAGGAACTAAGCAGCGAAGAAGAGCGTTTTTACCGTACGCTCACCATGCTTTACCGTGAAGTGAACCGCGAGGTTAAGGAAAAAGGGTCTTACAATTTACATATTGCCTATCCTTTCGTCCAGGGCAAACTGCCGGGCGAAGGGTTTGAAGTTAAAGCGCCCTTAATGTTTTTCCCTGTCATTCTTGAGCGTAAAGGCTATGACTTTTATGTGTATTTCAATCAGGATAAGGATGTACGGATTAACCGCGATCTCCTGCTTGCCAATAACAAATTCAATCACTTTGATGCCATCAAGGATGAGCCCACCAGCGACATGTTGACGCTTAAAAACTTTAATAAAACGGTACTACCGTTCTATGAAACCAATCATTTATCAATTAAAGGGACCTTGTCCTCTAAAGAAATGTTTGCGCCTTTTGAAAATACGACGAAAGACGATTTTAAATGGTTGCGTAAAGGCACCCTCAAACTAAAACCCTACATCGTGCTCGGAAAATACAGTTTATATTCTTCTAAAGTTCAAGAAGACATTACCGCCATTTTAAACCAAAAAACCTATAATGACTTACTCGATGGATTGCTTGATGATCCTTATAAACCCTATGATTATACCAAGGCACAGCCCTTTAAAGACACTGAGCCATCCAGTGTCCATGAACAGGACATTGTTTATATCAATGACTTGAATTATTCCCAGGAACATGTGCTCACCCGTTTAAAAAACAGTGATAAAATATCGATTTGGGGACCACCCGGCACCGGGAAAAGTCAAACCATCACCTCCTTGATTGCTTCACAGATCAACGAAGGGGAAAACGTTTTGGTTGTCAGTGAAAAGAAAGTGGCGCTTGATGTCATTAAATCACGCCTTGGGTATGCCGGGAAATTTTCCTTGTTTATGGATGATGCCCAGGACAAGCAAACCTTTTATCATCAGCTCAAACACTTCATCGATCCTGACCCGCCCCACCGCACACAGAATAACGACCCTGAAACACTGGACGGCCGCATTGAAAAGACACTTGGCAAACTGCGTGATTTATACGAAACATTTTATAAACCCACAAACCTTGATGTCCCGCTTTATAGTCTTTATCCACGCTATATACCCTCTAAAAAAGTAAAAGAGGATTTGTTTCCACAAACCGTCTATGAAACGTTCAAGTCCCTATATAGACCGTTAAGCTTTAAAATGTTACGCGCGCTTGAAGAGAAATTTGATGATGCAAAAAAGTTGCGTGCCATCATGACATACAAACACGCGCGCGATCAGTATCCATTGATTCATCATATGAATCTTTCCCTCACGCGCAGTGAAAAAATCACGCGTACGAAGTTTTTTAAAGCCCTCGATGCATTCAAGGAAAACGATTATAAAGGCTTTTCATTCACCAAACGACGGAAACGTAAACGATTCATCAAAACCCATTATGAAACTATTGGTTTTTTCTTCAAAAAGCCAAAACACACCAAACAATTTATTAAGGCATTAATAGAAGACGCGTCATTCGAAACTTTGATTAGAAAACAGTATCCCACGTTTGAGCGGGCGGATTATCAATTCCAAAATCTCACCCCCTCTGAGCGTACCTATATCAATGCCCTGCTTTATCAAGAACCGTTTCAATCCATTGACCAGGTTCATTTGCGTCACAACGAAATTTTTTCAGCGGTTTATACTGGTTTCATTGAAGCGTTTGAGGCGGATAATAAAGATAAACTGTATGACATTGTCCACTACAAAACCCACATGGAAAAGCTTCAGACCCTTATCAAAAACAAACAAACCATGGAAACGGAAAGCTTTGCGATGAAGCTTTATCAGGATGCGCTCAATTTTTCCAACTCAAAGCGCATCATGGACATTAAACAGCGTATAGAAAGTGCGCGTAAAATCAGTGTTTCACGGTTCATTGACGCCTTTCAGCTTGAACTGTTTTCCAACATTAAAGTGTGGATGATGACACCGGAAGTGATCAGCGAAATCATTCCGCTTAACTACGCCATGTTCGATTTGGTCATTTTTGATGAGGCGTCACAAATGTATGTTGAAAAGGCCATTCCCACGATATATCGTGCTAAAAAGGCGGTTGTTGCGGGGGATACAAAACAACTCCGCCCCTCCAGTTTGGGTCAGGGCCGCTTAGAGCCCGACGATGAATTTCTTGAAGATGAAGACATGCCTGATATTACCCTTGATGCCCAAAGCTTACTGGACCTTGCACGCTATAAGTATGATGAAACAGTCCTGAATTATCACTATCGCTCCAAGTATGAAGAACTCATTAATTTTTCAAATTATGCCTTTTATGAAGGGAAACTGATCGTTTCACCCAATCAGGAAAAGCCCAAAAAACCCCCGATTGAATATATTATATGTGACGATGGGTTATGGGAAAACCGTCAGAATGTTGCGGAAGCCAAAAAAGTGATTGAACTCATTAAGAAAGCGGTTCGCGGGAAGTCTAAAGATGAAACCCTTGGTGTGATTACCTTCAACACCGCGCAGCGCAATCTTGTTGAGGACTTACTCGATGAAGAATTATTTAAAAACACCAAAATTGCTTCTCAGATTGAAAAAGAGATGAACCGGTTTGATGGCGGTGAAGACCAAAGTCTGTTCATTAAAAACATTGAAAATGTCCAGGGTGATGAGCGCGATATTATTATCTTTACTACCGCGTATGCTAAAAATATGGACGGGCGTTTCTTAAGACAATTCGGCTGGCTTAACAACGAAGGGGGTCAAAACCGTTTAAACGTTGCCATTTCAAGAGCCAAACGCAAAATATACCTGGTGACGAGTTTCCATCCACACAACTTCCATGTTGATGATCTTAAAAGTGAAGGGCCAAAACGCCTAAGACAATACCTTGAATATTGTTATCATATTTCTAACAAGGATGAAGCCAGTGCCGCGCGTGTGCTTGAAACGCTTAGTGAAAGCAGCATGCAGCCGCAAGAGCGCATGATTACGCATTTTAAAAGCGATGTGCATGAGCGCTTGAATAAAGAAGGGTGGCACGTACAAAAAGATATCGGCATCGGAAAATATACCATCGATTTTGCGGTAGAAGCCCCTAGTGGCACGTCTTATCAACTGGGCATCATTTGTGATGTCCAGGCCGATGCCCACGCAGAAGAAGCGCGCGACATGTTTTATCATCAGGAAAAATATTTGCGTGCCCGGGGATGGACCCTTTACCGGATCTTCTCACCAAACTGGTACAAAGATGCCAACAAGGAAATGCGTGAAATCCGTAAATTGATTAAAAATACCACATAAGTGATCTACCAATGGTTTATATGCGAATCATTTGCGCAGCTCAATGGTTCGTGTTAAAATTAATTTTAATTTAATAAAAAATTAGAGACTAAGCGCACAGAAAACAGCCCGTTTTTTGTGCGCTTTTTCTTACTTATGGAGGGTATTTTATGATTGATTATTTAGTAATAGGCGGCGGCATTATAGGGAGCTTTTTAACGCGGGAGCTCGCGCAATATGACCGCAGTGTAACCATGCTTGAAAAAGAAGCGGATGTGGCTCAAGTTCAGTCCACCCATAATTCTGCTTTGGTGCATTCCCCCGTTATCATCACCCCCAACAAAGGAGAATTGAAAGCACGGTTTGCGCTTGAAGGCAGCCGCATGTATCCAGAGATTGTTGATAAATTCGATGTGCCAGCTTTAAAAGATGGCGCGTTATTGTTAGCCATGGATGAAAAGCAAATGAAAAAGGCGGAAAAACTTGCACAGATGGCCAAAGCCCGTGGCATTGAGGAAGTCCGCGTGCTCAGCGGTGAAGCAATGCGCGCACTTGAGCCAAATCTTACGGATAAAATAGTGGGCGGGTTAGACATGTATAGTGCGATGATTGTCGATACCTATGATTTAGTGAAAAAGGTTACGGATAATGCCCGCTATAATGGGGCTTCCATCCATACGGGCGAAGAA
>PUMO01000039.1 GCA_003551405.1 Mollicutes bacterium
GACCGATAACGTGCCTGCCACAACTTGACGGCCCCCATAAAGGAAAATGATAATCGTAGAAATCATAAAAAGCATATACATAGTCGGGCGATAAATCGCAAAGACTAAGAGTTCACGAAGTTCACTGTTTTTAAGTTCTGTGTTAATGGCAGTGAACTCTTCTTGTTTTTCGTCTTCCTTATTAAAGATTTGTACCACTTTCATGCCTGATAGGTGTTCGGCGAGAAAGCCGTTTACCCGAGACATGTTGGCACGAACCACACGGTAAGCGCGGCGTGAAAAACGTCTGAAAATGAAGGAAAACAAAATGATAAAGGGCGTAACACCCAAAATAAGGGTAGCGAGTTCAGCATTTAAAATGAACATCGCCGACAAAATCCCCACAATCATCAACAGATTTCTAAATACGTTGACCACAACGGTTGTATACATCTCATTGAGCGTCTGGGTATCGTTGGTCACACGCGTGACCAGTTTACCTGTTGGGACTTTGTTGAAGTATTCAATATCTTGCTTTTCAACATGGGTGAATACCTCTTCGCGCATGTTGTAAACAATCTGTTGACCAGTCTTTTGTAAAATCATTGTTTGCATGTATTCAAAGACACCGGTCAAAATAACTGATATGGCAAATAATATGAGCACAATTGTTAAAAATTCTGTGTCAATGGGTCGCTCGGCCAATATGTCGATGGAAACCCCAATTGCATAAGGTTCAACGAGCGCAAAAGCAACCGACAAAATCATCAATATTGCAGTGATGATGAAGGCAGGAACGAACGGCTTGGCATAGGATGCCAAGCGTTTAAGTATTACTTTGTCAGAATAGGTGTGCAGCCGTTTATCCGTATCGATATCGTACATTATTGTCCCTCCACTTCGTCTTCGAGTTGTTGGCGTTCCACGAGGTCGCGGTAAAATTCACAGCGCGCTTCTAATTCTTCATGGGTGCCGACATCGAGAATTTCACCGTTATCAATCACCACGATTTTATCTGCGTTTTTGACTGTGGAAATTCGGTGCGCAATCATAATGGTTGTTTTGCCTTTGCGTAATTTACGCAAGTTTCTAAGAATCTTTTCCTCTGTTGAGGTATCTACAGCACTGACCGAATCATCCATAATTAGGATTGGCGGATTTTTCGCAAGTGCCCTGGCGATGGAAACGCGTTGCTTTTGTCCACCCGACAAGGTGACACCGCGCTCACCGATCACGGTTTCATATCCGTGTTTAAACTGTACAATGTTGTCATGCACATCAGAAAGCTCCGCAACCTCTTGAATTTTATCCATATCCGCGCGGTCATCATCGACACCGAGCGCAATATTGTTTTTAATGGTATCTGAGAATAAGAACCCATCTTGTGGTACATATCCGATATCTTCACGGATTTTCTTAAACGGGATTTTCATAATGTCCACACCATCGATTAAGAGCGAATTCTCTTCAAGGTTATAAAGTCTCAATAGTAAATCGACAATGCTTGTTTTTCCTGAACCAGTGCGTCCGAGAATACCGACCATTTCACCGGCCGAAACATCAAAGGTTATATTTTTAAGCGCCGGTTCATCACCTTCCTCAGCATCTGGATAAGAAAACGTCAAGTTATTGAATTCAATGTCGCCGCGGATTTCTTCAATATCCACGACATTTTCATCATCCACAATATCAATCGGTTCATCAAGAATGGATTCAATTCGCTTAAGACTGGCCTTCCCGCGAGAGCGTACATTAATGATCATGGAAATTGCCATCATCGGCCAGATCAACATGGAAAAATAACTGAGGAATGCGACCAAATCACCGATCGTGAAAGGATCCGCCGTATCCTGCGTAAGCTCAACAAGTTGCATGCCATAAAAAATCATGAGTACAAACGAAAGGGAAACTATGATGCGTGTTAACGCTCTAAAAAGCATCTGCATGCGCGCAAAAAGTATATTTTTGTCGCGCGCATTTTTATTCGCTTTAAGAAAATGTCTGATTTCCTTGTCCTCTTTAACAAATGATTTAATGACATCGATGCCACTTAAGGATTCCTGGACATCGTCACTTAAATACTCAAACGCTTCTTGGGCACGGCGAAAACGCTGACGCATGATATTGCCCAGCGTAATCCCCAGTACTGCCAAGATGAAAAGGGGCACCGCGAGTACCAAGGTCATGCGCGCATCAATCATAAACATGCGCATAAACACAAGACCACCAAGGAAAATCATATCAACAAGCATAATCATACCTGGACCTGTTGCACGTCTTACGGCTTGAATGTCATTAATAAAATACGCCATCAAACCGCCGACTTTACGTTCTGAATAAAAACGGGGGGATAGTTTGAGTGCATGGTCAAACATATCATTGCGCAGTTCATAAACGAGCCGGCGAGACCCGCCCATGATGCCAAGACGCCACAAAAAGCGCCCACCAACAATCAAGGCCGCAATCAGGCTCAATGTTAATAAAAGATCGTTGATTATGCCTAAAATTTGCCCTTCGCTATATTCACCCGCTCGGTATGCTTCTAAATCATCAACGAGATTACCGATGATTTCAGGTACTTCGAGTTGTGCAAGGTCCACAACCAACAGTGAAATAATCCCCATTAAAAAATAAGGGAGAAATTTCAAATAATACTTGTTAATCGATTTTGAAAAAATCATAAATCTACACCTGTCCTATCTTGTTGAAAAGTTTAACGAGTTGTTCTATTTCCGTTTCACTTAGACGCGACTTAATCTTTTCAAGGGCCAAGTCACTCTCTAAACGGTTGGTTTTTGCAAGGAGTTCCCCGCGTTTTGTCAATGTTATGTTAATTACACGGTTATCATCATTACAGCGTTTGCGTTTAACGACACCCGTATCCTCAAATTTTTTGACAATTTCGCTCACTGTCGGTTTTGAAAGATTAAATTGAGCAGCCAATTCACTCATCGTCAAACTGCCGGCTTGATCGAGTGCTTTTAAATATTTGAACTGTCCTTCTTTTAATTCTTTTAAATCCAAACTTTCATAGACTTCCCTGCAAGAGTCAAAATACATTTTCAAAAATGCATTGAATGCTTGACGCATTGTTTCTTTTTCCATAGAAACCCCCAATAGTTAGTTAGGTTTTACCTAAATAATTATACTGTAAAATGACTCTTTGTCAACATGAATACTAAAAGAAAGCGTTTATACATAAAAAAACGTGTTGACCGTCATATCAACACGTTTTTAAACTTGACGTTTAGTTCTTATTTTATGTTTTCTTAAGACGTTTCTTTTTGATGAAAATGAGTGTGCCCGCGGTTATCATGGCCGTTAAACCAATGAGTAAATTGGTAGGCATCAAAGAAGCATTCTTTGGTTCAACATTAAGATAAGCAGCTTGTTCAAGCACGTCACCGGCATCATTATAGAGTTCTACATTTACTTGATGTTCACCGGCTTCAGGGTTATATAGATCGTAATCATCCGTTATGACAATCCCACTTGGATTAAAATCCCTAAGTGTTGCGGACGTTTTAAAGTGATTGAGTAATTCATCATGGGTAATCCGCGTGCCTTCAATAATGTCGATGCGTTCATGGACACTAAACATTGGGGGAATGTCGTCAATGACGTTCAATGTCAACGTGTGACTTCCGGTATTCCCTGATGCGTCTGAAGCTTCCATTTTAATTGTAAAGACCCCCACATCTCCCATGACATAATTATTTTCAATGAGTGTAATATCACTGGCATCAAGGGTTGTATCCTGATTGTCTTCTATAAATAATGATTCGATATATGTATCAATATCAAACGTCTCAGTGTAAGATATGGTCTGTTCATTTGGACCCATAATCACCGGTGGCAAATAGTCTTTCAGTGTAATTGTGAATGTTTCTTGAACTGTCGTGCCTGCGTCATTTTCAATTTCTATCTCAAAGGCGTACGTTCCAATTGCAGTCTTGTTTGATGAATAGTCATCATGAATGATTGTGTAATCATTGAGTGTGCCTTCATAATCGTCATAGAAACTAAATTCATCTTGAATATGGTCATCAAGCGTTGGCGCGGTTTCCACATCAAACACATGGTCGCTCGGTCCATTAATTTCAGGAACCCCGTCATTGATAACATCGATGATCAAATGAAAATACGCTATATTCCCACTTGCGTCTTCAACGCTTAAATGCACATCATATTCACCTGTTGTTGATGCGTGATCAGTGTAATCATCATGTACGATTTCGAT
Source organism: Mollicutes bacterium (assembly GCA_003551405.1). Classification (GTDB taxonomy): domain Bacteria; phylum Bacillota_I; class Bacilli_A; order Izemoplasmatales; family Izemoplasmataceae; genus B1SED10-225. The sequence continues at coordinate 4,220 of PUMO01000039.1, forward strand.
GTCATCACTCAAATCCCCATCAATTTCATCATAGGCATGAATATTTTCTTCGACCAGTGTCGTGAGTGCGCGTGTTTCGGGATAACTCACGTCCAAGGACCCAACCGCATCAAATTCCAAGTCGCTTTCTTCGTGTGTTTCTTCCTCACCGGAAATAAACGGTTCATATAAAACATAATCCGCGCCCTTGGCAAGCATGATTTCTTCCGTTCCCCACATCGCAAAGTGCTGATAGGCATTTTGACCGCTCAAGACAAAATCAAATTCATTTGCATCGCCGGTTTCAAATGCACAGATGTAAGTGTGAGAAAGGATTTCACACGATGATTCATCCGTTAGGTCCTTTTGAAGCACCACTTCACCGTCCATTCGAATCTCTAAATCAAAGAAGGCGTACATGTAAAAATTCATGTGATACGTTGCATTGGGCTCAAGTTCAATTGGTGTTTTGGTGAACATTGAATTTGAATCCTCATCACCATCAACATGGTCAGGGTTTAGCCAGTTTTCTCCTTGTGGGACCATTGACGCATTGGTTTGTGGGATCATTATCATCATCCCAAGCATCATCATTCCTAAAAGTATAGTTTTTATTTTAATCACCTCAGGCTAATCATACGAGGCATACGGTGATTTTACTCAAAAAAAGATGCTTGTTCAAAACAAGCATCATTCCTTTAAAAAGGCTAAAATTTGACTGCTGAGTTCGCACGGTCTATCGGTGATGGGTGAATGGGAGCCATCATCATAAATATGACCCCGTGCATTTTTCAATGCGTTCAGTGTTTCTTCATACATCTCACGTGTGATGACGCGATCGTTTAAGCCATAAATGCTTAAGGTTTTATGGGTGACATCATCAATGCTGCCATCACCCGGGGCAACACCATTGGGTGTTTTAGACATGTTAAAAGTCATGAGCGCCCAATCCACATCCACCAAATTACGCTGCTTGAGCGTTTCGGTGAGGTACATGTCGAAATCACTTTCTTCTGGTGTTTTGACGTTATAAATGGCCGCTTGCCAGATAGAAGCCATGGTCTCATGGTCGTTACTTTTCATTGCATTGAATGCAGGCACGACTTGGAGTGGGTCTTTGGCCATGTTTTCTTTGGTTGTATAAAGTTTGTTTGTCGGCTGCATGTTGGCATCTTTTTGATAGATGGGATACCCGCGGTATGAGCAACTTTCCAAAAGCACAATGCGGCCAATATGACTGGGGAATTTTGCGGCCATTTTTAGCGCCACACCCCCACCCGTTGACCAGCCAATCACATGGGTGCGTTTAATGGAAAGCTGATCGAGCAAATCCATTAAGTCATTCGCAAAATCGCCCAGTTTCTCAATAGAACGGTGATAGGTCGAATCACCAAAACCCCGTAAATCCGGCACCAACACATTATAATCATCCCGCAACCTTTCAATAATGGGTGAAAAATGGACCCCACTGCTCATATTGCCGTGAATGAGCAACAAGGTTTCTTTATTCGCTTTTTGAAAGTAATATTGGTAGGCGAGCGTTTCTTTATTGTTAAGTCTTAAGGTATCTTTCATGATGACCTCCTAGTTGATGTCGTAGTGCGTGGTTTCGTCCAAAAAGAACCCTAAAATGCTTGATGTAAAGAGCTCGGGTTTTTCATACATGCTGGCGTGTCCGCATTCGTAAAAGACATTGAGTGTAGCATTGGGCATGTGATCAACCAGTTTTTCCTGCTCATAAAGCGGGGTCAAATAATCATGGTCAGCAGCGATTACGATTGTAGGGGTGTGAATATCCTTGAGTGAGTCAGTGACATCGTGGCCTTCTGCTGAATTGGTCAGGCGCGTCATCGCATCTAGGAAATTCTGGTCTTCAAAAACAGGAAGCAGTTTTTCTTTGCGGGCGTTCATCCACGCTTCATTCTTGGTATAAAACTGGGGTGAATAGATGTAGGGAATGGTGACATGGTAATACGCTTCACCATTGCCAGTTTTTGCCACTTTATTCCATCCGCGCCCAATATCACGCAACCACGGCGAAGTGCTCGCAGCCGCATTGAAAAGTGCCAGTTTGGCCAGATAATCCGAATGTTTTGCGGCGAACTGTAACGCAACAGAGCCACCATAAGAGATGCCTACCATATAAAGGCTGTGCATATTTAAGTGATCAAACAAGGCTTTGAGCATGCGAACTTGAGTTGCTTGCGTATAGGGTTCATCCGGCATTTTTTGTGATAAGCCCTGGTCTAAAAAGTCGACGCGAAGCACTTTAAAATGGTTTTTCCATGCCGGTAAAAATGCTTCCCAGCTTTTATGTGACATCATGATGCCATTTAAGATAACAAGGGTTTTCTCAGCCGTCCCATCAATGGTGTAAAAGACTTCCTTGTTTTCAAATGTGAATGTACTCATCGAATATACCCGATTGCTTTGGCCTCACGGTATAGTGAATCACGGAAGTCCGGATGAGCAATCGCAATTAAGCGTTCAACACGCTCTTTAATGGTCGTTCCGCGTAACTCTGCCACACCATATTCGGTCACGACATAATCAACATCATTGCGCGATAAGGTTACCGCGGCACCTTTTTTAAGGGTTGGGACAATCTTGCTGATGGGTTCGCGTTTCCCTGTTTCAGGGTTTTTGACATTGGCCGTGGAATAAAGGGTGATGAAACTGCGTCCGTTCCTAGCACGCTGCGCACCGGTTGCCGTATCAGTCTGTCCGCCAGTTCCGCTAAATTGTTTGGTGCCAATCGACTCTGAAGCACACTGACCGGTCAGGTCAATTTCAATGGTGGTATTGATCGATACCTGGTTGTCATTTTGACCAATGACGTATGGATCATTCACATAATTACCATCATAAATTTGTACCGCAGGGTTGTTATCCAGGAATTCATAAAGTTCTTTGGTGCCCAGTGCAAATGCAGCAACCATTTTGCCAGGATGCAGTGTTTTTTTCTTGTTGGAAATCGCGCCTGAACGGTACAGTTTCATGAATCCTGTGGTAAGCATTTCGGTATGCACGCCAAGGTCTTTCTTATCGACAAGCGCATTGGCAACCGCATTGGGAATGCCGCCGATGCCTAACTGAATGGTATCGCCATCATTGATATACTGTGCAACATTTGCACCGATTTTTTCGTCTTTTTCATTGGGGGGCATGTCAGGAAGTTCCGGGGCATCATACGATACCTCAACAAAATAATCAACATCGTCCTGATGCACTTCCAAATCACCAAACGTACGGGGTAAGTTCGGATTGATTTCCAAAATGACCGTGTCCGCTTTTTTAAGCATATGTTTTTCATATACATTGGAAAGTGACAAAGAGACAAACCCGTGTTTATCTGGTGGTGTGGCATTGCCGACAAACAGATTGGGTTTAGCGTGCTGTGTACGCTTGACACCTGCAAAATGTAAATGGTTGGGAATAAAGGTGACATTTCCGTTTTTAAAGGCTTTACGCAAATCACCAGAAAAGAACCAGCTGTTAATGGTGAAATGATCGACGTATGCATCATCCACCATGAATGGGTAAGCTTGCATCGGTAGACAGTTGTCAATATGAACATGGTTGGTGTGGCTGCTTACTTCATGGAGACGTTCAAAGAAAGCGCGACCTTCCGCACCGGCCATGCCAGCAACTATATGGTCACCATCTTTCACTATTTTTAAGGCTTCATCCAAAGAAATGGTTTTTGCCATGAGTGATTCTCCTTTCAACAAACAGTGGGAATGAGTTTCCCCACCCCCACCGATTGTACTATGTATTATTGTGCGTCGTTTATTAGTCTAGTAGTTCATCTTCAGTTTGGAAATCGGCATACTCTTCCCAAACATAGGTATCATCTTCAGGAACCGTTGCACGAACCAAAGCAAGTGCTTCGGTACCCAGGCGCTGACCATCTGAATAATCAAGGGGTTCACCCATTGGGTTTTCAACCGGTGCTTCTTCCATTGCGTCAATAAAGTTTTCCCATGTAAGTGGGTCATCACCGACACGCTCTAGTCCTTGGACAAAGATATGTGCAGCAATCCATCCTGTAATCGCATACGTGTTTGCTTCCCACTCTTCATCAACATTGTCCATATATTCTTGATAGCCTTCAGTAGGTTCACCGTCTTCATCAAAGAGGCTGACCCATTGTGATGCAAATAAGTCAAATTGTCCAGAAGCAACTTCTGTTTCTAAGTTTTCAATCATGCTTTCCGCTGCGTTAACATAGGTTGTCAGCACGTCTTGTTCATTGCCTTCGTCATAAAGTGCGGTAATAGCTGTTTCAGCCGGTTGTTGGTTCGCCGCAACAATAACAACGTCAGGATCCGCATTGACAACAGAGTTTGCCTGTGAACTCATGTCTGATGCATCTGGTGAAACTTGTTGTGCTTCAAGTTCAACACCTTCGCGCTCAGCCACTTCTTCGATACCTTCAAGCAATCCTTGACCATCATCCGCATTTGCATAGATGACACCGACTTTTTCAGCATCATAATCCGCAATTGCGCGAGACATAAGAACACGGCCTTCTAAGTTATACATCGGTTGTACGGGGAAACTTGCGCGTGCGCCGTCTTCGGCATTTTCATCATATGTTACCGTGGTTCCTGTCGCGTAATAAACACGTGGGATCCCAACACTGTTCAAGTAGTCAAATGTCGCACCAACCGTCGGTGTTCCGAAGTGACCAACAAATGAGAAGATTTCATCGTCCTCTACAAGACGCTCAGCATATTGCTGGCCTTGGGCTGGATCGAATTCATCGTCATAGTGTTGCCATTCAATGGTGCGGCCCGCAACACCGCCATCATCATTAACCATGTCAAAATACGATAATAGCGCCTCGTTGAAAGGTTGACCCACGAATGCAAACGCGCCGCTTACCGCCGCTGAGTTACCAACCAAAACCTCATCATCGGTAACCCCTTGTTGTACTTCTTCACCATCGCATGCAGCGAGTGTGAAGACTGCCATGAACATTAGTAGTGCTAAACTCAATTTTTTCATAATGCAAAATTCCTCCTAAATATTTTTTTATATTGTGTTATTTATTACTATAATTTGTGACTATAATTTGTGGTTAATGCTTACCAAGGTATGCTTCAATGAGCTCTTCATCATTGATAAGGTCTTTTGCCTTACCTTCTTTAATCAGGTGACCGGTTTGAAGCACGTAGGCATAATCAGCAATTTTTAATGTCTGAAGAGCGTTTTGTTCAATGATCAGTACGGTTGTCCCCGCATCATTCAAATCTTTGATGATTTTGAATATATCACGAACAATGAGTGGGGCAAGCCCGAGTGACGGCTCATCAAGAATCAAC
>PUMO01000097.1 GCA_003551405.1 Mollicutes bacterium
CATACCTCCACCACAATTCTGGTACGTGGGAGAATGCCCGTAACTACATATACAGTACGAATGGGTCTAAAGTACTCGAGTTGCCTATTGCTCCACGTTACAAATTCCTGCCCCCCTCCACCACCCTCCCACCATCCTCCACCCATCCCCCACTTCTCATGCCTAAGCCACCCCCTCTGCCCATGCCTCATCCTTCCTCACACGTTGGTGATCCAGAATCCATAAAAGCCACTCTAAAAGTGGCTACCATGAATGTGCAAGGCCTGCACAGAAGCAGACACGACGTGAACCAACTCATTCGCTCGGAAAGCCCTGATATCCTTGTCCTCACTGAAATCAAGAGCGGTGCTGCTCAGGGCTCCGATACAACCTGGCTCAAAGGCCTCTTATTCAATTATCAGTGGTGGACCGCTCCTGCTCGGTACGCCGGAATCATGGTTTGCATTCGCAAAGACGTGGCTGTAGGCGGGCAGGCCAAACTCATCCACAAGGATGCTGGGGGCAGACACATCACCCTACAGCTGAAAACTGGTCACTCCTGCCTCCTCCTCATAGGGACCTACTGGCCCTCTGGCAGCTGCAGTGAAGCATTAAGGAAGAGGGGTCAAATGGAGCAAGAACTCCAAACTATCATCAGCCAAAATAGCCCATGCGTGCCTCTTCTTGCCGGAGATATGAATGCCACCCTCAAAGCTAATGACAGATCTAGCGATCGCGAGTATGGAGCGGACGCTTTATACCGCAGCTTCCTTGCTCGCCAGAAGCTCTCTCCTTTGGACTCTCCCACAGATACAGCGCCCCGGCCACGCTCCCACTCCCAGCCCACACAAACTGATCACCATGGCCACGCCTGCTACAGCTCTGGCCGCATCGATGACATCCTCCTCCCCTCCACCATCGCTAATTGCTGCAACCCCGCAAGCGTCCTAGAACTAGGCTGCGTAAGTGACCACGCCCCAGTGGTGGCCACCATCCCAACCAACCCGCTCAACCTCTCCATCCCTTTAATGCACGATCCAGAGCTGCAGCGCCCAAAACAGAGGTCCCTTGCCCGGCCCATCACCGATCACGACCAGGCCAGACTCCACCATGCCCTCAAAGACCCAAGCCATGGCATCCCCCAGCAGCTAGAGGCACTCCTCCACTCCCTCTCCCCCTGCTATGACGAATGCACTGCCTTCCTCAACAGCCTCGATCATAAGAGCGCCACCCTCACTCTCAGACTTGAAGTTATACAGAGCAGACCCGCGAGGGAGGTGGTCGAAGAACAAGCCCATGCCCTCACAGCCATGCTCGACTCAGCCAATCAAACTGCCCTCACCGTGTGCGCCACCACTACACCATTCACGGGTGACAATACGCACTATATGAACCGAGGATCCAGAACCCAGCGAGTTAAACTCTCCAGAAAGCTCCACATCATCAAGGCTGTCAAGGGACACTTGTCCAACGAGATCATAGCCACAGCCACAACCGTCGACGAACTCATTGAAAGAAATAGAGGCCATGCCACCCTCCTCCGCCTCGCTCAGGACCTCAAAGCCCTGCTAACTGCCCCTCTCCACAGCCTCCCACTCCGCGATCAACTCAACAAGCTGGAATCGCTTACTCGCACACAGATTAAGATCATGGATGAGGCCCACAACAAGCAATGCGAAGGCCAAGCCCGGCAAGCGCAGCAGAAGAAAATAAGCAAGCACCCAAAAGAAGCACACAAAGACATCTTCAATGCCCCCACGGAAGAGAATCAATCGCGTGCGAGATTGAAAGCTCTGGAGGACCCCATCTCCAAGAAGATTGAAACTGAGCCAGAAAAGATTGCCGCGATTATCGAGGACTCCTTCCGTGCCTCCCTCAAGGCCGTAAGACCAAAGACAGGAGAATATCAGCCCTCTGTCTCCCGTGACTACCCATGGGTGGCTGCAGAAGCGTCCACCCCCGACCGATTCACTCTCCACACACCCATAACCTTGAAAGAAAGCAAGGGCGAGGGCTCCAGACCTTGGCTGCACTCCTGCATCCTTGACAAGGCAGCTTTCCACGAATGCATCCACAATTTGGGGAAGAACAAATCTCACGGGCCCGACGGAATAGTGAATGAACTCCTCACTTTGCTCACACCAGAGATTCGCAACACCATCCACATGCTCTTCACCATAATGTGGGCCACCGGCATCACGCCGGAGGCCTGGAAAACCAGTGAAACGGTGCTCATTGACAAGGGCAAAGGGCTGGAGACCAGCCTCTCATCCTACCGCCCAATCGGGCTAGCCAACACGCTGTACAAGCTGTGGACACGGCTGGTGACAAACACCCTTTACAACTATGCCGAGAAACACTCCATCCTAAGCTCCACCCAGGCTGGGTTTAGGAAACAAAAGGACACCATCCACCAGCTGCAGAATGTGATCATGGCCCTCGAAGATGCTAGGCTCCACAGCAAAGATGTGTACGCCCTGATCGTGGACTTCACCTCTGCCTTCAACACCACTGACCACGACCGAATGCTATGGATCATGTATGACCTGGGGTTCCCCACCGATGCGATTGATGCCATCAAGAACCTTTACACTGGGGCCACAACCCGCATTAAATTGCTCGCTGGCGGGCACACGAACCAAATCCCTGTGGAACGAGGCACAATCCAAGGCGACCCCCTCTCCCCCTTCCTCTTCCTCCTCTACATGGAGCCCCTCCTCAGATGGCTTCATGTGGGCAGCAGAGGCTACACCCATGGCTGTATCCCTGCACACACCCCACAGTTCAACCACCTCACCAACAACCTGAGTAGCGCTGCATTTGCCGACGACCTAGCGTGCCTCACCGGCAGCATAAGTGACCTGCATGTTCAAGCCCACAAACTCACCCTATACTCTGATTGGGGAGCACTCCAAGTTTCTGGCACCAAAACAAAAGTAGCAGGCATTCTGCATCGGGGTGCCCTCACAGAAGGCAAGGGCCTGAAGTCCAAAGCTAAGCTGGCCGCCCAGCTTGAGCAGCGCCTCAAGGCCATCACGGTTCAAGGCAAAGCTGCCCACGTCCTAAAGTCCAAAGACCCCTACACTTACCTGGGGGTGGAGCTCACCATGGACCTGGACTGGTCCTACCAACATAAGCGCATGACCTCTAACCTAGAGCACAAGCTCACAACCTTAGTGGCCTCCTATGCCTCTCCGCGGCAAACCCAAGCCATCATCACCAACGCCATCATCCCCAGCCTCGCGTACGCCTTTCCTGTCACTCCTTGTGAGCCAGCCCAACTTGCCCGCTGGGACAAGCAAATTGGGGCAGCCATTAAGAAGAAATGGAACCTTTGGAAAAGCACCCCAACAGCCTTCATCAGGGAGGACCCGTTGGAGTTTGGCATAGGCAGCCCCTCCATCTCGGTCGAATACCACACCCGCTCCGCAGAGGCACTCATCACCAGCCTCGAGCATGACTCAGCCCGCCACCGCACCATCACACGCGGGCTGATGCAAGCCCAGCTAGCACAACTGCAGCGCTCAGCCCTCCGATACAACACCCAAAGGATCGGAACACCCCTGGGCGTGAGCCGACAACAGTATGCCTGCCTCCGCCCGTGCCAGCTCCTTAGCATCCATACGAGCCGGCTGCACCTCATCCTCAAAGGGAACGAGCCCTACCTTGATCTGCTGACCTCCATCTCAAGTGTCACCAGCCTACGCAAATCTGGCCCTCACACTCTTGCCACCATTTCCGCCTGTGTAGCAGGTCCACTTATGACCCTTGGCATCACTGGCCTCAATGACTTGCTGGATCCCCCCCACCCGGCTGACGACGCTCATCAGCGACACACCATTACCGGTAGGTTGCTCAAGCAACGCTTTCCCGAGGCCAGAGCTCAGCACACCATTGCTCTGAACCGGCTGGCCGCAATCCTCAATATTGTGGGCGATGATGATCTCCTAAGCCCCGAAACCCCCAGACAGCTCCAGCGCCTTAAGAAAGCTGACCTTGATTTCCCTCTAGAGTGCCGTGCGGTGAATCGGGACCCGAACACCGTCCCTGGTCTCCTTGCCCTCTTCTCACGCACGCATCCCAGCAACCAAGCACAGCCTGTCCCAACCGCTGGTTCCTTTCCAACTAACGCACCGGTGCCTACTGAGCCCAACATGCCTGCTCCAAGCCTGGCTCAGCCCAACACCCACACCACCTTGCCTACTACTGGGGCGCAGAGCCACCCCACACCTCCACACTCACACATGACCATGCGCCAAGCTACACGCACTCAGTCCCTGGGCTCCGAACACGGGGTGGATGTCAACAAATCAGGACCTACACATATGACAATAGCCACATCACCTGCTCCATCGAAAAGTCACGAGCGCCCGCAGGCCACCCAGCCCTGTGGCCGTCGCATGATCACCCGCTCCATGCCTGCCCCCCATATTGGAGCTCACAACCCAGCACTTCCATGCCCTAGAAAAGCAACACCGGGGGTGATTCTGAATCCTGGAGCAGCCCCATCCATCGATCATGCGCCACCAGAGGTTAGAAGCGTTGAGCCTATCAGTACACCATGCGCAACATGCTCGCAAACGGAACACGGTGCCCAGGTGAAAGCCCAAATGAGCGCTCTCCCTCCCCTTCCACCAACCCACAAGCGCACCCAGCACGATGCACCTCTCCCTCCCTCCTGCGCTCTCCGCCGCACGGCAACCCGCACCGCCCAAAACTTAATCTCCAACGGGATGTCCCTGAATCCTGAAGCAGCTCCACCCACAAACCATGCATCATCTGAGCTCGGAAATGCAGAGCCCCAGAGCAGCACATCACGCACAACACGCTCGCAAACAGGACGCCTTGTTGAGGCACACGCCCAGGCAAGCGCGCCCTCCCCATCACCGACCCACAAGCGCGCCCATCCTGGCACACCCCTCCCTTCATCCCGCGTCCTCCGCCGTAAGACAACCCGTAGCGCTCATCTTTTATCTGCTCCTGGAGTTACTATCTTGGATCCTGAAGCAGCCCCTCCCACCGAGCATGCTCTTCCTGAGCCCAGGCTTGCTGAGCCTGACACCAGCCCATGCACAACATGCCCGCACACAAGACGCCAATTCTCCACTCAAGATCAAGCCCTAACCATACCCTCACCACTAAAGCGCCCACATCCAGACACCACCTCTTCCCCACCTCCCACACACGGGCGTAGTATGACCACCAGATCAATGCGAGGTACCCCCAAATTCAACAATTCCCAAGCTATACCAAGCCCTACCCAGCCCTGCCAACAAGCCACTCCAGAGCCTATCCAATGCTCTTCTCCAGCTGCCCCAGGGCTGAGGCCTCACCGCCAAAGATCTTGCAGCGTTGGAATCCAGGCCCTCCTGGTTCCCCCACATACGTCTGAGCCGCCTTACCTAAGCCCCCGCCCAAACAAGCGTACTCTGCCCATCACTCCTTCTCCAACCTCCATCATTGAACCACCATTCGTAAGTGGCACAGCCCCCACCACCACGCCCAAGCGTCGATACACCAAAGCCACACCCCGCATCACCCTCCGCCAAGTCCATTTTGCCCAGCCCACCCAACTCGACCAGACAGACCGAGCCCAAGCCCTGTGGATGTTCAAACAGAACAAAATGGCCAGCTCTTCCCCCCAGGACATTGAGTCCCTCTACCACCACCAGCTGCAAGTTGAGAGCGCCCAGGACTCGCGGCTCCACACGGACAGGAAGCGTGTCAGGTGTGCCCCCACGGCACCCCCCGACCAGGTTCAATACCTCGCCCAATTCAAGCCCATGATTGTCGAAAGGTGGGCGCTTCCCTATCTCAAGGAGGCCAACTTCAAAATCAGGACTTCTACGCCAGTCGCTCGCAGCGATGTCTTGGATGCCGACTGCGAAATTTGCTGCAGGTCAGACTCTCACGAAGCTCTCAAGGATACACCCACTGGCCTCTCCGACCACACGGATATGTACATCTGCAATGTGTGCTCCAGAACTTTCCATTGGGCCTGCCTCCATGAGCTCCGCTGCTACACTTCAGCTGAGCGCGAGGGCATCATTCAAGACGACAATTGGGCCTGTCTGGCCTGCGCCAACATAGACACCACTATCAAGGCCACACGCAAACGCAGCGCGGCCTGTAGGACCACAGCAAGCGAGCTCGTCCGCATCACATGGGACCCCAGCTGGGAACCCCTTCCTCCTGCTGATGATACATCTGACTTTGCCACCAATTTTGCCGCTTGCATCGATCAGTATGTCCTTGCCCGCGATCAGACCACAGACCTCTCTGCCGCCACCCCAGACGGTACTCTTCACCACCTGGAGCGCCAAGGCTTTGAGCTTAAACAAACTCCCGATACCAGCTGGCCATCCACACAAGGCTCGCCCGCCAGGATGAATGCATCTTATCATATGGATCCCACCAACCCTCAAACTGACATCATGCCCACAGACAAGTATGAAATCAGGACCAGTAGCTTTGACCTCATCAATATGCAACATGCCCATCCCAACACCATGCACGATGAACCCAACCGAGCCACCAACGATATTAGCGTCTCGAACCAAGCCGTTCTCCCCACCACCTCTATGCAAGCCTACACTAGCGTCCTTGGCCCCGATGGAAAGTGCGTCGGACTTATCGAGCCCAGCCGCGTCTACATCCTCCATGAAGCCTTTCACAAGGCACACGCCAATGGCACGCACGCTCGCATCCAGCCGCCCCCCTGTAGCTTTGCTGCAGAGCTAGCGGGCCTCCTCCAACGCCAAAGCGAACGCACCTCCGCCACAGACACAAGCACCAGCCCCAAAATTAAGGACTCCTATACGCGGGTGCTGCCGCCGACCCTCCAAGCCGCCCTGAAGCGGTGGGCCATGGTCACAAAAGAGAAAATGGCCTGCCCCCTCGACTTTGACCCCACACACACCGCCTACTGGAGCTGCTCACGCCGCGACCAGGTCTTTGGCGCACACTACGACGCGTTTGCCACCCAGTTCACTGGCTACTCGATTTGCCACCCCATCTATGCAGATAGTGTGATGCATAGAGCCGCCAAACATGCCATCCACTCAGCCACCGTCGCTGAAGCCCCCCCCACTGCCACCTTTATGCTGCTCCCAAAATCAACGGGCACAAACGCCTACATGGCACTCATCAGAGACCACCCTAACCTGTGCGTCGAGCTGTGCACCATTCCCAAGGAACATTTAAACTATGCTCCCCCAGCCAGGTGGAACGGTACACGTGTCCTGCCTCCGCCAAAGTGGAGCCTTAAGCTTGTAGTGGTTTGGAACCCAGCAGCCAAAGCTGAGCTCGCCGCCAACAATGCCTCGTGGCTGGAGGACCTTGCCGCTGATTACCCCGAGGCCACTTGGCATTACCCCCCCACCTCAGCCCTTCACATCTCTGCTGCCCCCCACCAAGGACCAGCCAGCCCTTGCCCTCTGAAATTTAGGAAACTCCGCCCTGACCATAACCTCACCCACAGCCACTCATCAGCCGCAATGCACTTGGACACGCCTCCCCTCCCCACCAACGATGGGCTTACCCTCAAAGTGGCCAACTGGAAACAGTGGGCGTACACAGATGGCAGTTGCCTGAAGCCTACGCTCAATGGCAAGCCACTCCCCCAGCGTATCGGGGCTGGGGTCTGGTTTCCCCACTCTCAACAAGCCACCTACGTTAACTCTGGCGGCCTAGGCATGACCAACGAGATCAACCGCGCCGAGCTGACCGGCATTCTTGCTGCCCTGGCCCTTGGGCACACCCAAATTGCTACAGACAGCGCGTGCTGCCTCCACCAGATTAGGAAGCAAATGTTGCACCCTGAGCAGCAGCGCCGACACAAGCACACCAAGCTCTTGGTTGCCATCCAAAACCACATCATCAACTCAGCCACCCAAATCCACTTCCATAAAGTTAAAGCCCACACGGGCGTCACAGGGAACGAGTTCGCAGATGCCCTTGCACGTCACGCTGCCAAGCACGACTCAGGCCATGACACAAGTGTCCTCCCGGTGGAGGGTGGTGGAAACCCCTTCTTTCAGCTCCATTGGCTGGCTGCAGAGCAGCACCCTCAGGACCAGGCACAGAGCACCTCCCTGCACCCGCTGTCAGACATGCACGCCAAGCTCAAGGCACACATGCACCAGCACCACAAGTTAGGCAATGCCAACACCGAGACTGGCTACTTCTCCTACTGGAAGCAGCTTTGCACCACCAAGGTGGCCAACAAGGAGCTTAGCAACGCGTTCTGGAAGGACGCAAGTATCACATTCAAGCACCGCAAAAACGTCATGCGCTACCGTACAGGCACACTCTTCAATAACAAGATTGCAGTGCGCTTCAAATTCCGGGCCTCCCCAGCTTGCTCAATCTGCCACCACCCCGACAGCGCCCTCCACATTCTGTCCGGCTGCCAACACCCCAACATCTCCAAAATCATCACTGAGCGCCACAACAAGGCGGGAAGGCTCATCACAAGCGCCATCTCTAAAGGCGTACTTGGCGCAAGCATCGTGTACTCAGACATCGGCAGCGCCGATAAACTAGCTGTGGAAGGCATTAGCCTCCCCGAAGATTCAGCCAACAGAACCCTGCCACCCTGGCTCCTCAGCCGCCTTGACGACAGGCTGCGGAAGGCCTCCTCCCGCCCTGATATCATACTCGTCACACCCAGTCGCAACTGTCCGCCTGAGATTGCAGCCCTGAAGCCCTCAGAGCTCCCCAAGAACAGGAGAGAGATCCACCTTGTGGAACTCAAGTACTGTGAGGACACCCGGCCTGAGGTGCAGCAGGCCCACGCCCAAGAGCAACACGCAAGGCTCATGCAACACCTGCAACTTGAAGGCTACGTGGCCATCCACCTTCACACCATCCTGCTGGGCGTGGGCGGCACCATCTACAACTCACTCACGCTCGACCCTCTCAAAGCCCTGGGCCTCGACCACCAACACGCCACAACGCTTGCTCGCAAGCTCAATGCTCACTCCATCACCTCCGCATCTAGCCTGATAGGTGCACGGCGCAAGCTGGAGGCCATCGCACATCAGGAACCTCAGTTTGGCTGGCGGGCTGCTGCTTCTGGTAGTGGCGGTCGCGGAGTGGGTGGCTGGGCCTCAGCCAGCCACCCACCGGACCCCCATTAGTTAGGCTTCAGCTGGTTGGGTTGCTGGGTGGGCTGGCTTCGGAGGACTGGCGGCGTGGGGGGGTACGGGTGTTTGATGGCTCTCTTGCTTGCCTGTCATGCTTGCACGTTTGACCTTCTTCTCTCGGCGTCCTTTTGCCTCCTTCCTCTTGTTGCCGGTATTTGGTGGGGGGGGGGCATGCGTGCTAGCTTGCTAGCACCTTTTCAGCCATGTTGCTGTAGCCCTCAGGGTAGGGCGCCCCTCCTTTTCCTTAACTGTATGCCTGCAGTGCCTTCATTGCTCGCGTAGTCTTTTCTTTTCTTTTCTAGCCATGTGCTTAGTGCGGCGTGTGCCTACGTGCAGGCCATGAGAGGAGTGTTTGGCGGCAGCC
>PUMO01000099.1 GCA_003551405.1 Mollicutes bacterium
AGGGAAAAATTATCTAAGGGGCCATAGTATAAAGCCTCTTCAACATTGTCATGGTGTAAAACAAACGCGTTACGTTGTGAGTAATCACGATAGATTACACCTGAATTTCGTGATTTGCGAATTTCATATTCCTGACGCAAAATCAGCACTTGATGGTCATCATCATCTTGTAGGCGTTCTTCAATGGAACGAACGCCCAGTTCAAAGATTGTTTCTTGTAGAAATTCGGAAATCATGTACGCTTCGTTTTTTAGGCGATTTTCGTGCTCTACTAGGTTTTTTGTGAACAGAGTGGAAGAGAGGATGCTCATAAGCATCATAATAACAATGCTTCCAACAGATATTGTGATGAGGAGTTCAATCAGTGTAAATCCACTTGAATCACTCGTCTTCTTCGTCGTCATCAACAAACACCTCCTGCTCGAAGCCTTCAGAAATTACACCACTGGCAACATAGTCATCGCCACGTTCCCCATCATAAAGGACTCTAACGGTGATGCGGGTGATGGTTGTGTTTTGACCGGGGTTTTCTGTTGTCGGCACGTTATTGAATTCATTACGCACCCTTTGTGGAATATTATCGTTGTTCAATATGGCGTCACGCTCTTCAGAAGTCATTGCCTGAGAATAAAGATAGACTTCGAACTGATTCGTATCAAACTGAATGTTTGCGAAGCTAAAATCAAAAATGTATCCACAGATTTCCTCACTGGTCGCAACCCCGAGCATGGCACGGCTATTTTCTGTGAAAAAACTACAGTCATTGCCATCTACACGAACCATGCGTTCATGAATCTCTCCATCGTCATATTCGACACGTATATCATCAAATGTTCCATCTACGTCTTCTTGATATATCATGTTACGGAAGTTTTCATAGTAGATTTTATCAAAGGCATCAACGGTTGATAACGCAATGGAAGAAGCTGCCTTGCGGTCATGCATGCGATTGTTTGCGGTGAAGTTATTGATATACCCACTGAGTAGTGGAATGAGTATGGTTGACGCAATCAGTATAACCGCAAAAAGCTCGACGAGCGTGAATCCGCCGTTTTTATTTTTCACCGCCATCATCCTTTCTGTATTTCTTACATAAATTATACCACACACACTCTTCATTGACTATTAAAAGCAATAATTGTGCGGTTTGTTGGTCTTAAAAGCCTTTGTCATAATTTGTTATTTATTGTATAATAAACCGTAAGTGAAAGAAGGTGATGGCGTATGTTTCGTGCGATAAGAAATTCGAATCTAGCATACTATATATATTCAGCATTTGTATTACTCCTGGGCGCCGGTGCGCTGGTGTTTTTTTATTTCATGGTGACAGGGTTTAATGTTGGGGTTTATCAGGAAAACACCCTTGTAGGCAATGTCTATATTGGTGGACTTGATGAAGACGAAGCGACCAATAAGGTCACCCGGCGCATTGGTGAATGGTACGGTGATGATACGGTGAACTTTGATATTGCCTATGATGGGTATCATTACACCGTTGACCGCGACATTTTCAGTTTTGATGCGGAAGCCAGCATGCAAAACATCAGTGAAGGTGGACGCAATGAAATGATGGTAAGCATGAGTGACAGTGAACGGGACGCGCTCATTGATGATGTGATGAATGAACCGTTCATGGATGAGTTTGATGCGTCACAGTTTGACTTTGATGCCTTAATTGATGACATGCTTGATGATGCGGCATCCATGGACCGGTTTTCCCGTAAGCATATGCATCATTATGCGGACGATCCTGATGAATTTTATGATGTGATCAATGAAATCAATATCCCTGCCGTGAGAGGCAGTGACGCCCAAGAGATATTCAATCGCATGCGCCGTCAAACGGATATGAATGTCCCGGCTTACGAGGTTGAACCGTTTGAAACGATCAGTGTGCTTGATATGTTTGGAGAGCGTTTTGGTGAAGACGATGAACGCTTTTCCTCTGCAGAGCTCAATACCATCGGTTCAGCGCTGCTTGATGTCGTCAAAGACAGTAAGATGTTTGTGATTGAACGCCATTATAATCCGCAAATCGACTTGGAACGTTACAGCCCCTATGAAGATGATGACAATACGTATCCTTTCTTTGGACGCAACGTCCGTGTCAACCGCATCCTAGGCTATGATTTTAGATTTGAGAATGATGCGGCCTTTGATTACAGAATTGAATTTAGATTGGACGGCGAAGAACTGAACGCACAGCTCATCGGACCACCGTTTGCAGACAGCATAACAACCGAACAAGAACGCGTTGAGGTTGACTATGTCAGTGAAACAACAGAAAATCCTGACGAAGTCAGGGACGGTCAGCCCGGCATTAACATACTTGTCAATCGTATCATTGAACCGGCTGACGACCGTGAAGCATTTGAACAGTTTGTCGGTTTTGAATACTATCCATCACTGAGTGAAGTCGTTCTTGAAGGTGACAATGATGAAGAAAATGATGATCAATAAGGGGAGGGATTGGCGTGGCTAAAAACGCACCCAAACGATTAGGTGAGGTTCTCGTTGATGAAGGGGTCGTCACTGAAGATGAAATAGAAGAAGCACTCCAAAAACGTGAAAAAAGTGAAAAAATCGGTGAAGCTTTAATACGCCTGGGGTATTGTAATGATTCACAAATTGTGGATGCCCTCAGCGACTCACTGGGCATCAAGCGTGTCAACCTCGGCATGATTTATGTGGATGACCAAGTGGTTAAAATGCTTGATGAAGAATTCGTCTCACAGGCACGCATCATGCCCATTCAACTTCAGGGGCGCCGGTTGGTCATTGCGACCAACGACCCGCTTGATTTTCCCACCATTGAGAACGTTCGGTTAAAAACGGGCATGAATGTTGAAACGGTCCTTGCGACCAAAAACGATATTGATACGGCCATTCAGCGGTACTATGGCTTTGCGAAAACCCTTAAGGAACTGGGCATCGAAGTTGAAAAACAAAAAGAAAGCGACGAGAAATACTTCGATGAAATGATGAGTGAACCTGAACAAGACGCTGAAGAGTCTCCGATTGTTTCGCTTGTCAATCAGTTATTATTGCAAGCCGTTAAAAACGAAGCCTCAGACATCCATATCGACCCTACCGATATCGAATTTAAAATTCGTTACCGCATCGATGGTGTACTTAATACCGAGCGTGCACTGCCCAAAGTGATTTTGCCCAAACTGATCAGCCGGATTAAAGTCATGGGCCATATGGACATTACCGATACGAGAAATCCTCAGGACGGCCGGATTAAAACCGTGATTGAAGGGCGCCCCATTGACTTGCGTATCTCCACACTCCCAACCGTCCGCGGGGAAAAGGCCGTGATGCGTGTGCTTGACCTTTCCCGCGAAACCTCGGGCCTTGACCGCCTGGGACTCAATGAATTTGAAGAGAAGAAATTTCGCAAACTGATCAGCCGCCCAAACGGAATTGTCCTCGTCAGTGGTCCAACAGGCTCAGGGAAAACAACGTCTCTTTATGCGTGCTTGGACCAACTTAATCACCCTGAAGTCAATATTATTACCGTTGAAGACCCTGTGGAGATTGAACTTGAAGGGGTGAACCAGGTGAATGTCAACCCTGACATTGAATTCACGTTCGCAAACGCGCTCAGAAGCATTCTTCGCCAGGACCCCAACATCATCATGATCGGGGAGATTCGGGATACCGACACCGCACAAATCAGTGTTAAAGCGGCACTCACCGGACACTTGGTCCTTTCAACCATCCATACGAACTCATCGGTGAAAACGGTTGGACGCCTTATTGATATGGGGATTGACCCGTTCTTGGTTGCGTCAAGTTTATCCGGCATTGTGGCGCAGCGTCTTGTGCGCCGCGTCTGCTCCGTATGCGGGAAAAACGAAACCCCAACCGAAAGCGAAAAAGAAGTCTTTGAAAAGAATGGCTTTGAATCCATTCGCAAAGTAAAGCGCGCGGTGGGCTGCTCGGCTTGTAACAACAAAGGCTATAAAGGCCGTGCGCCGGTCTTTGAAATCTTTGATGTCAACGATGACATCGTCAAGATGATTTCTAATAATGCTAAGGAATATGACCTTTTAAAACAAGCCCGCAAGGATGGGACCCGTCTGCTTGTGGAAGCCGGGCTTGAAAAGGTCAAAAGCGGGATTACCACAGTAGAAGAAATCTTGAAACTCGGCCTCGACTAGGAGGGTTCACATGCAAATCCATGATTATAAATACAAAGCCAAACGCATGAAAGACGGTAAAGTTGTCAAAGGGACCACTGAGGGACCAACGAAAGCCAGTGTGGACCAATATCTCTTTGACAATGGCCTGCGTGCGATTGAGATAGAGCGCTTTTCAAGTGTCATTGCCAAACTCAACCGCATCACCCTCGGTAAAGTCATCAGTGAACAGGACCTGATCTTTTATTTGCGTCAATTGTCTTCGCTGCTTAGAAGCGGGGTCAAAATCAACGAAGCCACCGAAATTCTCGCCACCCAGCAAACCAATAAAAACGCCCGTCGCATCATGTATGGCATTTATTATTCGGTGAACAGCGGGTCTTCACTCTCAGATGCCTTCAAGGAATTCCCTAAAGAATTCCCTAGAGTGCTCGTGGCGATGATTGGTGTGGGTGAAGCAATGGGTGACTTAGACGAAATTCTCGATGACGTCGTCGATTATTTTGAAAAACAAGCCCGCTTAAAAGCGTCCATCAAATCAACTGTCATGATGCCGATCATTTACCTTGTTGTGGCCATTGGTGTTGCGGCCTTCCTCATGGTGGGCGTGCTTCCCCAGTTTGAAGGGATGTATGAAGGCATGGGCGGTGAACTGCCCGGTGTGACCGTGTTTTTCATGAATGTTTCCAATTTCTTTCAGGACAATATTCTTTATATTATTGTGGGGCTGATTGCGTTTATCATTGGATTTCGGATGCTTTATAAGAAAAACATCAAGGTTCAGCGGTTTTTCTCAGTCATCGCCATTAGAATGCCCATTTTCGGTGAAGTGGTCAAACTTAATAACTTAAGCCGCATCGCTTCAACCATTGCGCAACTGCTTAAAAGTCATGTCCCACTTCAAGATTCAATTACCACCACACAAAACACTGTGCAAAACCGTGTATATAAGGAACTGCTCTCTGAGAGCCGCAAGGCAGTTACGGGCGGCGACAACATGTCGAGTGTCTTTGAACATCACTACGCCAGTGAAACCGTCTTTAACCGGATGATGAACGTCGGTGAGCGTAGCGGAGACCTCGGGAAAATGATGAAAAACCTGAGCAATTTCTATGATGAAGACAGTGAAGTGAAAGTTGAACGTCTTAAGCGTGCCCTCGAACCCTTGCTTTTAATATTCATCTACGCGTTGATCGTTGTGATGATTCTTGCGGTCATGTTACCCTCACTGCAGCTCAGTGATCAACTGCAATAATAAATTGAACGCACGTTTTAAAGCAAATAAGTGAGAAGCTATAAAAAAAGTATGACAGATATGACGCATTTTGTGAATTTCATTGACCATGAGCGCGTGATTGTGCTATATTTAAGTTAACAAAACCCTATTACAAAAAAATTAATTTGGAGGCGTAAAAAATGAAAGAGACCCTAAAGAACAACCAAGGTGTCACCTTGGTCGAACTATTAATCGTTATTGTTATCCTAGGTATCATCGCAGCAATTGCCGTACCGGCTGTAGGCAATATTGTGGAGAATGCAGAAAGAGACGCTGTGATTGGCGACGCGACAGCCATTAGAGATGGCGCGCAACTATACTGTGCATCTAACGCACAACCTGATGAATGTAGTGATCAAGATAATGCTACGCCATCTGCACTTGCACTGGGAAATAGTACCGGCAGCGGCATCACCTTAGGAGCAATAAGTACAGATTTCTCTGGTGATAACAATGATGAAATCAAAACAGATACAGAAATTGGTGATTATGTTGAAGGCATCAGTGGAGATGCTCAATATTTTGCAGTTCGTATAAGTGGAAGTTGGTATGTTGCCTATTATGATGGAAATGAATATGGTTATTTAGGTGATCCATCTTCTGATACAGACCGTGATGACGATGTAGGTAGTTTTGATGATGCTGAAGCTTTCTGGGGTGCTGTCAGAGACGGAGATTTTCCAACGTCTAATGATTAATAACCCATCATTAAATTGTATGATTTAAATTATTGCTACAATTATTGAAACGCTTTTAAGTGTAATTTTTAACAATATGCAAATTTAATACATCTATAAAGCACCTTTGCTTTAAGGTAAGGGTGCTTTTTTGTGTAATACGCTTGCCTCCAATCGATGAGAGAATATATGACTTTCGTGATTGTTTGACCGTTCATAAAATTCTATCGTTTGATTAAGTGGATTGGATTTCTAATTATAAGCAAGCTTTAGTCATTCAAGAGTTTTATATTGCTTCAATTCATGCTAAAATATTACTAACTGCACAGGAATGGAGGGAAAGGGATGCTTAGTCGTTCGACACTCAATATCTTTTTTACCGACAGTGAAGTCTCTTTCATTGAAAAACCGGATGGGTATCAAATGAAAAAGATGAAATACAGTTCGGTTCAACTGGAACCCGGCATCATTGAAAACGGTGTGATTTACCGTGAGGAGCGATTGCTTAAGATATTGAAAGATACCTTCAAGCTTTTTAAGATTCGCGCACGGCAAGTGAGCCTGGTTGTACACGAAGAATTATTTACATTCAGAAAAATAGAGGTTCCGATTATTTATAAGCCCAATGAAATTGGGGACTACATTAAAGAACAGATGCGTAAAACCATGATGATTTCCTTTGAGAACATGAAGATGGATTATGTCATTCATAAAAAGAATGAAGACCATTATGAAGTGGTAATGTTTTACGCACCAAAAGCTGAGCTTAAGAATTATATCAGTCTCTTTTATAAAATGAACATGCAGGTGATTAGAACCGATATTCCGCCTTTGGCCCTTCACCGTCTTTATTATTACCGTAAACATGAAGAACCCGACCTTAAGTTTGAACAGGACATCATGTTTGTGACCGTGTATGATACAACCTATTCAATTTATATTTTTGATGAAGAGTTTCCACTTTTTTCCTTGGTTCAAAATGTCCAGGCCAAACGTTTGGATGATGAGAAGTATTTGGAACTGATTGATTCAGAGATTTCCAAGATTGCTAACTACTATAGGTATAACCTATTTGAAGGCAACCGTGAAGTCAAAAAAGTGGTAATGTATAACCTGACCAGTACCTATAGTGATGAAGCCCTTCAGGAATATTTTGTGGAAGAAGCCTCGCTATTTCAAACGGAAATTTTTGATATGAAAAACATTTCAAAAATTGTGGATACATTGATCGACAGGGATTGTTATATTCCCTTGGCGTCATCACTCATTGAACAAAAGAGGTGGTACTGATGCCGAACCGTAAATTTCAGGGGCGTGAGGAAAGCGGCGATGATTTCATTTATGTTGATTTATTGCCGGATGTCAAACGCCCAAGACAATTCAACGTCAACATCATTTTAGTTGTGCTCGTCGCGGTTTTCTTATCGTGGTTACTTATTTACTGGCCACTAAGTGGCCGTCAGGAAGAACTTGACGCAGCACTTGAACAAAACAATGATTTAACCCATCAACGCGAACAGGTCAACGATGAAATTGAGGGTTACCGCATTGATCCTGATTTGGTCAATTTCATGGAAGACATTGAAGGTGTTGAAGCGCTTAAAAAGGATTATTATCCACCGCTAGAAGACTTTAGTAACGCCATTGAGTTCATTGAATCGAGCGGTGAAATTTACCGTGTACAATATAATGCAGTCAATGACACTTATACACTCACTGTTTTAATGGCTCAACAGTTGTCATTTAACAATGTCCGTATTGAAATGCTTGAAATCGATTATGTGGAAAGCGCGGAATTTGAACAGGTCTTTTCCCCTAGCGGTACCAGCCGCTATCAAGGCACATTCACAATCGAGGTGAGCGACGATGCTTTCTAAACGCGCCTCGGACATTATATTTGTTGGGATTATGATTTTAGTCGTTATTGGTATTGTTGTCATGCGGTTTATTGTACTAGGAACCATGGATGAACGCATTGAAGAAGTGGAAAGTGAAAACCAACAAATCCAGGATGAAATCATGGGGCTTCAGGGCATGGTTGGTGAACACCGTGACACGGAAATGCCTTCACGCAGTGAACTGAATCAACGCGTGCCTGCGATCTTTTCTGAAGATCAGCTCAGATTTTACGTCAACGCTCAACTTGAGCTTGCGGGCATTCTTGATTCACAGGAACGCAGTGTCGATGTTGAAATTTCCCAAAACCCCAATATATCCGGTGGATCATATGGTGATGCGGCCAACCAGTTTGACATTGTCCGCGTCGGCATTGACATTGAAACCAACGACATTGATGAAGTGCGTCAATTCATTGATCAAATGTATGAGATCAATCAAGTGTTCGTCCTTCAAAACATCCGCTATGATGTGCCTGATGAAGACGAATACGTCGAACTGACGGTCAACCTTTTAACGTTTTATGATTTAGACTAAAAAAACATCCTTGCGTTTTTGCAAGGATGTTTCCATAAAGTGAGGCATCGCCATGACAATCATGATAAGTATTTATTTGTTTTTTATTGGGGCAGCACTGACGTCTTTTTTAACCTTGAGCGGCGAACGGGTCCCGGATAAACGTCCCATTACTGGACGCAGTGTTTGTTTGGAATGTAACCAAACCATCGACTGGGTTTCACTCATACCCATAGTTGGCTTTATTATTCGCGGGGGTAAGTGCCATCAATGCGGCGCATCCATTCCCAAGAAATACCCGCTCCTTGAACTGATTGGCGGCACGCTTTTTTTAGGAACGTATCTTTATCACGGTGCTTTGACACCGGAAGTAATCATTGCGCTTTTGTTTTTTGCATTAATGCTTCTGGTGACGGCCAGTGATTTAGCGCACATGATTGTGCCTAATATTTTCTTGTATATTGGGTTTCCCATCATCCTTATCGGACGCATGCTTTATCCACTTGACGAACGACTTTATAGCCTCCTTGGCGCGCTCGCCGCGTTTATCTTTTTATGGTTGATCGCTCTTTACGGTAAAAAACGGTTCAATACCACCGCGCTTGGCGGGGGCGACATAAAACTCTACATTATCATTGGGCTTTTCCTGGAACTCAACTTGGTCTTTTTATCGCTTTTCTTTGCGTCTTTAATCGGGATCTTATTTGGCAAAATTGTGCTTAAACGCCACGGTAAGGTGCCTTTTGTTCCGTTTATATTCGCAGGAAGCGTGCTTGCCTATTTTATCGGGAATCCAGTGATTGACTGGTACTTGAGTCTATTTAATATGTAAAAGCCATC
>PUMO01000196.1 GCA_003551405.1 Mollicutes bacterium
CCATGACCATGTCAACTTGATCAACCCACATGGTTTCACCTTCGACTTCGCAGTCTTCAACCGGCTCGCTTGGCCACATGTTATAGCCACAACCATGATCTAGACTACGCTTGGTTGTCCAGTCATCATCAGATTGATAAACCGTATCCGCAACCGCGTATTTGATATCACCGTTTGCATCGACGGCGATCAAACCGAATGTGTTGCCGTTACGCTCTTCAGGTACGTCAGTGTAACCGAAGTGAAGGCCTGGGTCTAAGTCAGCACCCATTGCTTTAGGAACGGCTGTGTCCCAAGGACGCTCACCGTCTTCAAGTGCTGCATTGTCTAGTGCATTGCCTACCGCTTCAAAGTAGTCTTCAACCGTAATCGTAACACCAGCAGGCACATCGTTTTCATCTTCAAGCCCTTGGTTGTCTACAATCCAATCAACGAGCATTGGAATTTGTTCTGCCCAATTGTCGTAGTAATCTTGTCCGTAGTCCATACTCATCTTTGTTGTTCTTTCATCGCCTTGAACGGTATCGATGAATACATCTTTAATGAACCCATCGCGGTCAACATAAACATAGGAATATGTATTTTCATCGCCTTCAGTATAGCCTAAGTGAA
The DNA here is from genome assembly GCA_003551405.1 of Mollicutes bacterium. Taxonomy (GTDB): domain Bacteria; phylum Bacillota_I; class Bacilli_A; order Izemoplasmatales; family Izemoplasmataceae; genus B1SED10-225. The sequence continues at coordinate 613 of PUMO01000196.1, forward strand.
GGCCAGGCTGATAATCACCCATGACACTCTCAAGGTAATCTTCTTCGCCGCCAGCACGCTCAATCGCACGTCCGATAGCACTAAGATAACCGTCTACTGTGATGGTGACACCACCTACGACGTCATCGCCGTCTTCTTCAAAGTCGCCATTATCAAGGTCATAACTAGGGATGCCTTGGTTGGCAACGATGTCGTCCATGACCATGTCTACTTGGTCATGCCACATGGTTTCGCCTTCCACTTCACAGTCTTCAACAGGCTCGCTTGGCCACATGTTATAGCCACAACCATGATCTAGACTACGCTTGGTTGTCCAGTCATCACCAGATTGATAAACCGTGTCCGCAACTGCGTATTTGATATCACCATTTGCATCAACCGCAATTAAACCAAATGTGTTCCCATTGCGTTCAGATGGTCCTGGTGTATAGCCGAAGTGTAGACCAGGGTCCAAGTCAGCACCCGTCGCATCAGGCACGTCAAAGTCATGTGGGCTTTCCCCATCACTTAAGCGTGCATCGTCAAGTGCATTACCGACTGCTTCATAGTAGCTTTCAACCGTCTAAGTCACGCCTGCAGGTACATCGTTTTCATCCGCAATGCCTTGATTATCAACGATCCAATCAACGATCATAGGAATTTGTTCTGCCCATGGTTCATAGTAATCATATCCATAATCAAGACTCATTTTGGTCATGCGCTCACTTTCACGCACGGTATCAATGAAAACATCCTTGATGAAGCCATCTTCATCAACGTATACGTAAGAATACGTGTTTTCATTGCCTTCGGTGTACCCTAAGTGAAGCCCAGGTTGATAATCACCTAATTCAGCTGGCTCACCGTTATCGCCGTTGTCTCCATTATCGCCGTTGTCATCGGGATCTTCATCGTTACATGCTGCAAGTGTCAAACTTCCAAACAAAAGCAGCGAAAGTGTTAAAAGTTTCTTCATTGTGTTGCCTCCTTTTATTTTTGTAATACAATAACTTTCACATTTTGTATTATAAGTTTATTTGTGGCGTCTGTCAATTGAAATTGAGTGATTTGGCGTTTAAAAGGTTTGTTTATAAATTAATGTACAATAGAAATGGGGTGAATTGCATACACTTTTTTACCCTGGATTTACTGTCGTATGTTAAAATACTTGTGAGGCGATGCATATGAAAAAAAGAGATATTCTATTGATCAGTATTGTTCTGTTCATCTCGCTGACTGCCTTTGGCATTACACAGTATCTTCAAGCCCAAAGTGCACTGGATGACGGCCTTGCGATTGTACGATATCAAAACCAGGAAATCCTCCATATAGAACTTGCGGATGGTGAGTATACCATTTTGGATGATGATTATGTCCTTGAGATTGATGAAGATGACTTTATTTATATTGTCCAAGGAGACAATGGACCCGTGACCATTCAGTATGCGGACAATAAGGTCAGTGTCATTGACGAGACCAGTCCGCAAAACATTTGTCAACAACAAGGCGAGACGAATTCTCCCTTGCATCCTTTGACGTGTTTGCCCAACGATGTGGTGATCACCATTGAATCCGGTGAATTTGATCCAGATGATGATGATATCATTATTGAATAAAAAAGGAGGCCCCTATGGACCCTCTTAGTTTAGCGATTATTGAAGCGGCGTTTTTCTTTATTGCGCTCGGTCTTTCGTTTAAAGCACTGATGAAGATGGATTTGGCCAAACATTTTGAACAAGGTGCCATTTGGCAAATCCAGATTATTTACATCTTTTTGGCGATTGCCCTAGCATATCTTGTTTCGCGCGCGCTCATTAATTTAATTGATATTTCTTTCATGATTTTAACTTGATCATTCGTATAATGATTCACTTTGAATATAAGCGACCACTGCTTTGCCGTGGGTCGCTTCTTTTATTTGATTAAGCCATTGCGCGCTTTCTTTATTGAGTATACGCACTGTATAGGTAACATTGTCTCCATACGCGCGGTCAATGAGGATGGATGGGGTAAGTATGTTTTCCATGACACCGATAAGGTCAAACCCGGCCGTAATCTGATACGTATCATACTGGACCTTGCGTGTTCGAATGGCTTGTTCCAGTGCTGAGGACGCACTTGATCCATATGCACGAATGAGTCCACCTGCACCCAGTTTGATGCCGCCAAAGTAGCGTACCACGACACAAAGCACATTGGTAATGGCCTGTTTTTTAAATACTTCCAAAATCGGAACACCGGCGGTTTGGCTTGGCTCACCGTCATCGTCCGCTTTTTGGATTTCCTGGTTGTCCCCAATTAGATACGCCATACAGTGGTGTGCGGCGCCGGGGTGGTCAGCCTTGATGGCATGAAGATGTGCCTTGGCTGTTTCAACCGTCTCAACAGGAATTAAATAAGTGATGAAGGTTGAATGTTTGATTGTTTGCTGGGTTGTAACACGGTGTTTAATGCTTTCCATTGGAATCCCTCCATCAATAATCATATCATTAAATTGGACGATTGGGGTCCATCCATAGAAAAAAACCAACATTTATAGTATAATTCACTTGGTGATTTTATGAGTGCCATTGAACACGGCAAAACAATTGTAAAGCAATTAAAAGACGCTGGATATGAGGCGTTTTTTGTCGGTGGAGCGGTGCGTGATTATGTCCTTGGCATCGTGAGCGATGATGTGGATATTACCACAAGTGCCCGCCCCCAAACCGTTGAAGCGCTGTTTGAGCGTACGGTGTTAACCGGTAAAGCATTTGGGACGGTGACAGTCCTTCACGCCAACCACGCCTTTGAAGTGACCACTTACCGGCGGGAGACCCATTATGACAATCACCGCCACCCGTCTTACATTGCTTTTGCGGACACTGTCAAAGAAGATGTCTCGCGCCGTGATTTCACGATGAATCAGCTGCTCATGGATGAAAACGGCGACATTACCGACATTTACGGGGGACTTAAGGATATTGAATCGGGCATCATTGAAACCATTGGGAATGCTCATGAACGGTTTAGGGAAGATGCATTGCGCATGCTTAGGGCGCTTCGGTTCATGGCTGCGCTTGATTTTACTCTGAGCGATGAAGTGGAACAAGCAATAAAAGCCAATCATACAACCTTGAAACATATTTCTTTAGAACGTATTCAAGTTGAGCTTATCAAACTCTTTGATGCGCAGTATAAACCCCCTGCGCTTAAGGCGATGCGCCGCACGGGGCTTCATAAAACACTGGGGCTTGAACAAACAGTGAATCACCTTGCCAATTTAACCCTTCCATACACCGCACTTGATGCGTTCGCACTTGCGTATGGTTACGGCGAGCTTGTGCAGTCAACGTTTAAACTTTCCAATAAATTCTTTAAGCAAATTGAAACAATCCACGCGGCCCATGCGCGCGTCAAGCATGAAGGGTTTACGCCCAAAGGGGTGTTTGACTATGGGCTTAAGACGATGCTTCATGTCAATGTGCTTCGCCAATTTGAAGGGCATACTTCAAAAAAAGATACCATTGAGCGAATCCATAACACATTGAAGCTCCGTGATAAAAAAGCACTGGCGATCAATGGCAAAACCATCAAGGCGATGTCACCCGCAAAAAAAGAACACATTGCCCTTACCCTTGATACATTGATTGAACAGGTATTAAACGGTGAGGTTGACAATGAGCCAACCGCGCTCAAGGCATCAGCCCAAATTATTTTAAGCAAAATGAAAAGCGAGTGAGACCATGCAAACATTTGAAGCCTATTTGGAAGATTTTCATGAAATCAGTATTTTGGTCAGTAAACAATACCATAACGGCAACATCAACAGTTTCTATGCCGTAAGCAAACACGAAACCCTGCCCCTTGAGATTATGCATAAGGAAACCTTTGAAACGGTTAAGAAATATATTGTGCGTTTCACAGGATTCATTAAGCTCAATGAATATGTTGAAGTCATTGATGAACACGGCGCACGGAGTGAGCTTTTTAGCGGTCAAGTGGTCCGCACTGAGCTTTTTGATGAACTCTTTTATTATGACGGCGACGACCTTGGCGTTACGTACAAGAAAGACGCCAGTGTCTTTAAGATCTGGACCCCCGTTGCCAAGCGCGTCAATGTCCTATTAAAAGATGGAGACGACTATAAGGCCGTGCCCATGCACTATACCAACCAGGGTGTGTGGCGTGTGCGCATTGCGGGTGATTTAGATAAGCAGGCGTATCTCTATGAAGCCTACGTGAACGGCAAAATGCGACGCTTCACCGACCCGTGCGCCATTTCGAGTGATGCCAACGGTCACCACTCATACGTAATTGATAAAAACAAGGTCGAGCCCATGGAACATAACCGTCCGTTTCACTCCGTCCATCCGGTCGATGCCATTATTTATGAAGCGTCCATTCGCGATATGACGGTTGATCCTACCATTGAAGCAAGTGAACCAGCGACGTTCAATGCGTTTAGCGAGTCCGGACTCAAAACAAGGCAAGGGAAGCCTGCAGGCATTGATTATTTGAAAACACTCGGGATCACCCATGTGCAGCTGCTTCCTTTTTATGATTTTGAAGGGGTTGATGAAACGGACCGTTTCAAACACTATAACTGGGGGTATAATCCAAGCCAGTACAATGTGCCTGAAGGCAGTTTCACGTTAAAGCCTGATGATCCTTACGCGCGCATCAATGAACTGAGGCGCATGATTGATAAGCTCCACAGTGAAGGGTTGAGCGTCATCATGGATGTTGTTTATAACCATGTTTATAACATAAAAACCTTTCCGTTTGAAAAGATGGTGCCGGGGTATGCGTACCGTGTGGATGAAAACGGTGTATTGACGGAATCTTCAGGCTGTGGGTCCGATAATGCAACAGAGCGTAAAATGATCCGTAAATTCATCATCGACAGCGTGCTTTTCTGGGCGGATTTTTACCGATTGGATGGCTTTCGCTTCGATTTGATGGGGCTTATTGATGCGACAACGATGAATGTGCTCCGTCAAAAGCTTGAAAGCATCGATACCCGCATCATGGTGCACGGTGAAGGCTGGCAAATGCCGGCCCCGCTCCCAGACGATCAACTGGCGCATATGAACAATCCCCGTGTGCTATTCAACATTGGATTTTTCAACGATGAAACCCGTGAAGTCATCAAAGGAGAAACCTTTAAAGAAAAAAGCCGGGGCTATGCCATGGGCAATCTTTTTGGAGAAGATAATTTACGCCGCATCGTTCAAAGCAAAACCCATCTGAACGGTGGGATTCAGTATCCTTCCCAGTCCATCAATTATGTTGAATGCCATTACAACCATACCTTTTTTGACAAGGCCAAAAAAGCGATGGAAAAAGCAAATCCCGCGGACCGTCTGCGTGCCCAGAAGCTCGCAACATCCATGATGGTGCTCATGCAGGGTGTGCCGTTTTTACATATGGGTCAAGAGTTTTACCGCAGTAAAAACGGTGTCTCCAATTCCTATAAGTCTCCTGATGAGATCAACATGATTTCGTGGGACAAGGTAGATACGCACATGGAAGACATTGAGGATTTGAAACAATTGATTGAAATTCGCAACACTCATCCCCTTTTCCGCCTGCGGACTGTTTATGACATTGACAAACATACATATGTACGCGTGCGTAAAAGTGGTACGGCTGTTTATGAACTCAGAAGTAGCACTATGCATTTGATTGTCATTTTCAAAAACAACAATCAAAAAGAAACGTTCGCATTTGACGATGCCTTTGAATTGTTATATCATTCAGAGGCGTCTAGGGACAGTGTGAGCGACCCGCTCACGCTTTCAACCATCAGCACGACCATCTTAAAACAAAACCGATGAAATCAGGTGAAACTATGGATACCTTTTATGCCAAGGTAGAAACGTATAATCTTACCAGTGATGATAAAGCGTTCAATACCATCACGGTCAAAACAGAAGACAGTCAGCTTAAAACGATAGCGATTGACGCAAACGCTTCAGTGAAAACCGGCGAAGTGTATCGTTTTACTGTTACCCCCAATGAAGATGACATCCGCGAGCGTCCGCTTGTCAGTGCGTTCACGCATTTTTATGATCTTACGCTAAAAACAAGCGAAAAAGAAAGCATCATGCGCCATTTTTATGATTTTGCGCCCCTTGCAATTGAAAAAATTCAAACCACGGTTGAATCATACTTGGCCCGCATTGAAAATCCAGCAATCAAAACCATCACTGAAACCTTGTTTCGCCGCAAGGAAGATGATTTTTATCTTTACCCGGCCGCAACCCGTTTCCATCACGCCTATATAGGCGGGGTGGCGTATCATACGATGACCATGCTAAAACTGGTCGATGGTTTGGTCGCAACCTATCCCTATTTAAATGAAGAATTGTTAATTGCCGGCATCATCCTTCACGATCTATATAAGATTGGTGAACTTTCCAACTATCATGCGCCGAACTACACCAAGGAAGGCAAGTTGATTGGTCACTTGGTCATGGGTAGTGAAGCGATTGGACAGATCGCTCGTGAACAAGGGGTTTATGATACGGAAGAACGATTATTGCTGCAGCATATGTTATTGACCCATCATTACTATGGAAATTTTGGCTCCCCCAAAAAGCCAAACATCCCTGAAGCTTTGGCCCTGCACTTTATCGACAACATTGATTCAAAATTTGCAGTACTCGGCGAGGCGCTCAAACAAACCAAAAAAGGCGAATTTACACAGTCGCTCGGTGTGCTTGACAGGGAACGTTATTATAAAGCGAAAGGAAACAAATAAAGGCATGGACATTGATATTCCCTTGTGTTAAACTATTAGGGAAACTATCGTTATTGAGTGTTTTTTCGCATTTGTTAAGGAGTGAATATAATTATGAAAGTTGAACAACGCACTGAAAAACTCAAAGACGTACGCAGTGCCAAACAAGTCCCTGGAATTCTTTATGGTAAAGGCATTGAGCCAACCCCATTAAAGGCGGATTTCAAGGAATTTGTGGCCGCGTATAATGAATATGGTCAAAGTATGACCTTTGAACTCAGCGTCGGCAAAAAGAAACATCAAGTCTATTTCAAGGAGATCCAAACCGATCCCTTGCGCCCAAATCATGTGCTACACTTTGATGTCCAAAAGATTTCTGCAGATGATACGATTACCGCAGACATCCCGATTGAAATTCTCGGTCGTGACGATGTTGAAAAACGCGGGCTTATCGTTGAACAGATCTTTGATACCATCGAGACAGATTTCCCAGCCGGAAGCGGTATTTCGAGTGTTGAAGTTGATGTAAGCGGCCTTGAAGGAAACGAATCATTAACCGTTAACGACCTTGAACTGCCTGAAGGCTTCAAGCCACTTGCGGACGAAAATGAAACCATCGTCTCCATTTCCTTCCCACAAGAGGAAGAAGAAGTCGAGGTTGACGAAGAAGCCGATGAAGAACTCGAAGTTGAAGCCATCAAGCAAAAAGGTGAAGACGAAGAGGACGAAGACGCTTCAGAGGAAGACGACGAATAACCATGTAAATGAAGGCCCTGCCATGTGCGGGGCCTTTTTTTAATGCATGATTAAGCCATAAAAAAAGCCACCGCACATGGCGGTGGCTTAACATTTAATCCAATGAAGGGAACAAGCGACGGGTGTAAAACTCGCTTAAGGATTCTAGACGTCCGAGCTGATGGTCATGGTCCATCGTGAAGCTGACGTCACCATCGATTATGATATCACTCATGATCACTGAATAGTTGCCGTCTGAATAGATGGCGTTAAATTCAGGTTGGAAATATACTTCAAGTGCTTGCTCTACACTTTGTGGCACGTCATGTTCGGGTTGTTCACCTCTGAACTGCGCAAGAATGTTTTCAGTATAGGCGTTCATTTGTTCGATGTTTGGAACGCTTGAATCATTTTCAAATTGTTCATCATATTCCTCACTGTCTTCGTCCAAATAGGCACTAGGCTGCATGTGGTCTTCAGGTAAACGCCCGTGGATGAAGTGCAGTCCGAATTGGCTCTGTGTCATTTGATCATTGGTGTTATGATCTGCCTCGTCATCGTACGCGCCATAAATATCTTGGAGTGACTCTACAAAGGCTTCATCATAGTTTTGTGTGTTCTGATAATCTAGTGGTGTGCGTTCACCGTCTTCTTCCTGCGGTGCGCTTAAGTCTTCATACATCACACGAAGCCCTCGGTTACGGAACTTGGCCCATTTGGAATAATCCTCGTCGTCTTCATCTTCGCCGCGTAGGCTTGTCATGTATTCACTGACGAGTTCGTCAAAGTCAGCGTCCTCATCATCAAGCATCTCAGTGAATGTTTCATGGAGTTCTTCGTGAAGGGCCTCAAGCGCTTCTTGTTCTGAATCACTCAGTGAATCATAGTAATCCGCAAAGTTGTCTGGGACAAAGTCGTTGTCAAAATCCACATAGATGAGTAAGTGCTCAGTATCTAAAGAGAAGTAGTTGTCATGATTGTGTTCAACGCGATCCAAGTAGTCATTGTAGTCAACGTTGTCATACATCATATCATAGCGGATGGTGCGTTCAACCATTTGTCTTAACATGTCACGCTCGGAATGGAATGAGTCTTCGGGCTGGAAATTATACACACCAAGCGGATCTTGTTGGACGCCCATCATCTGTAAGATTTGTGGGCGGAATTCTACCGTTTCCCCGAAAATGAAGAGATATTCCTCCCACTCAAATTCTTCAGGAGAAAGCCCCATTTGTTCAAAGACACCGTTC
>PUMO01000080.1 GCA_003551405.1 Mollicutes bacterium
AACATGACAAACCGATGTTTTCCATTGAATTCCATCAAAATGGCATGGCCCAGGAGACTGAGTATACCGCAGACGGTGAAGACCCCAAGCCTTATGACATTGTGACCATCATCAATGAATTTTCAGCCAGCGCCTCAGAAGTCTTTGCGGCGGGGATGGATGAACATGGTGGCTATGAAGTCCTCGGCATGGAATCCTTTGGCAAAGGCACCATGCAGTCCCCCTTCAGTGCGCCTTCGATGAATGATGACGAACTTCATTTATCGAACGGCATCTGGAAAACGCCTGAAGGCAACTGGATCAATCAAGACGGTGGGGATTACACTGGTGTAAAGCCTACCATCCCTGTTGAGCGCAGTGAGATTTTCAATGTACCGACGCTTCACTTGCGCGGTGAGGATTCAATCGGATATGATACGGTCCATCAAACCACAGAAAACGCCCAACTGATTCTTAACGCCCTTTATGACGCAGATGTGCGTACAGATGGTTATTTTGACAGTGACACCGAAGCCGCGGTTGAAACCTTCCAGGCGGAATATGATCTTGACGTGAGTGGTGTCATTGACGCGCAGACAGCCCAAGCAATGAATGAATCACTCAATGCTTACCGCAATGATTTGGATAACGATATCAAAATTGAGGAAGCCTTGTCATATTTCATGGCGTCTTAGGGCGTCACCCCGTAATCGGTTTCCTACTATGCAATCACCCACGCCCGTGCTACACTATGCACATAAAGGGCTTACATAAGGAGGGGTGCGTGTGGTTACGATCGAATCTATAAAACCAAAAGGCAAACATTTCTTCACCCTGACGTTTGAAGATGGGTCCACCCATGTGTGCCACACAGACACCGTCTTAAAATATGGGCTCTTACAAAAAAAGCCCCTCGATGATGCAACCTTCAAAGCCTTTAAACGTGATGATGCGTATTATACCCTCATGCACCATGCGCTCAATCATCTTGCCAAAAAAGACCATTCCCGCCGGGGGCTCACCCGTAAGCTCTATGAAAAAAGTGACGCCACCGCACTCATCCATCAAGTGTGTGATACACTTGAAGCCCGCGGGTATCTTAACGATCAAAAAGTGCTTACACGCACCATCAAAGAAGCCGCTGAATTTGACGATAAAGGCCCCAGGCACTGGCGCGACAAACTGATCAGTGAGGGCTTTGATGCCCATGATGTGGACGATGCCCTCACGCTTTATGACGCCACTGCACAAGAAACCACTGCACGTGAACTGATCGACCGCACTATCCATAAATTTGCACAAACGCCGCTTCGAAAGAAACGTCAAAAGGTGCAAGAAACCTTATACCGTAAAGGCTTTGACGTTTCCGCCCTTGAAGGGCTGATCAACGAAAAATTGTCAAACGTGGGCAGTGATGATACCGTTAAATTACACACGCGACTCCACGCTTTAAAACAACAATATAACATGCAAGACGTTGCACACCGCCAGAAACTGATTCAAAAACTGATGCGCGAAGGCTATCACTACGGTGATATCGTTCGCGCGCTCAAGGGATGATGATTCATGAAAGCCATGCAGCCTGATACGCTTTATTATTTGGATAACGGCACCTTGATTGATGCGTATGAATTTTTTGGGGCGCATCTGATTAAAAATGACGCGGGCGATGTATTGGCCACACGCTTTCGTCTTTACGCGCCCAATGCCGCGCATGTCCATGTGATCGGACAACACAATCACTTTGATGAAACGGCTGATCCCATGGAAAAAGTGGACCCTTCAGGGGTGTTTGAACTTACCATCAACAAGGATTTACGCCGCCACCACTATAAATACGTGATTCACACAAAAAACGGTGAAACGCTTTATAAAAGTGACCCCTTCGCCTTTTATAGTGCCTTGCGCCCTGAGACAGTGAGCATTGTGGCCGACCGCGCACTTTATCAGTGGAAACACAAGCACTTAAAAAAGGACGCGCCCTACAGTAAACCCTTGAACATTTATGAACTCCACGTGGGTTCATGGATGGTGCGTCCGGATGGCACGTTTCATACGTACGCGGATCTGGTGGATTATTTAATTCCCTATTTGCTTGAGAACCATTTCACCCACGTGGAACTGATGCCCATCATTGAACATCCCTTTGATGGCTCATGGGGATACCAGGGCACGGGGTATTATTCAATCACCTCGCGGTATGGCACGGTGGATGATTTTAAATATTTCGTGGACATGTGCCATTCAAACGGCATTGCGGTCATTATGGACTGGGTGCCCGGCCACTTCGTGAAAGATGCGCATGGCCTTGCGCGTTTTGATGGGGATTATTTGTTTGAATACCCCGATAGTGATCGCCGTGAAAACCCGCAATGGGGCACCGTCAACTTTGATCTGGGCAAAGGCTTCCCCAAAAGTTATCTTTTAAGCAACGCCCTATATTTTATGAAAGAGTTTGGGGTGGATGGCTTCCGTGTGGACGCGGTCAGCTATATGATCTATTACCACAGTGACCCTTCACGCGGTGTCAATGAAGGGGCCGTGCAATTTTTAAAGGACCTCTCAAGGCATGTCTTTAAAGAAGATCCTCACGCGCTGCTCATTGCGGAAGATTCAAGCGCCCATCCCAAAGTGACCCATCCGGTTGACCACGGTGGGCTCGGGTTTAACTACAAGTGGAACATGGGCTGGATGAATGACACCTTGAAATATTTTGAAAAAGACCCGGTTTATAGAAAATATCACCATGACCTTTTGACGTTTTCCCTGATGTATGCATTCAGTGAAAACTATGTGCTTCCCTTTTCTCACGATGAAGTGGTGCACGGGAAAAAGTCACTCGTTGATAAGATGCCCGGGGACTACTGGCAGAAGTTTGCGAACTTTCGCGCCTTGATTGGTTATCTCCATACCCATCCGGGCAAACCGCTACTTTTCATGGGCCAAGAATTTGCGCAAATGCACGAATGGAAAGATTATACGGAGCTTGATTGGCACTTGCTTGCTTACCCCATGCATGATAGTGCGCTTGCCTTCACCCGTGCGATGAACAAGTTAAGCAAGGAAGAAGCGGCCCTTCACGAACGCGACCACGAAAGTGAAGGCTTCGAATGGATCGATGCGGATGATAACGACCGAAGTGTGCTTAGCTTCATCCGTTACAGTGGCGGCCGTAAAGCCCATGTGATTGTGCTGATCAACCTGACGCCTGAAGTGCATCATCACGCCGTATTCGGGGTGCCAAAGAGGGGCACCTATCATGAACTGATCAACAGTGATTATGCGCGCTTTGGTGGCAGTGACCTTTATAACGGTGCGCCCTTAAAAACCGTCTCAAGCCCAGCCCACGGGCGGGAGCAAAGCATTGAAGTGCTGCTTGCGCCGCTTTCGATTAGCATTTTGAAGTGGTCACCCGATGCGTAAGGACGTTGTGGCCATGGTGCTTGTGGGTGGGCGCGGCACAAGGCTTGATCCCATCACCCGCCGCCAGGCAAAACCGGCGGTGGTGTTCGGCGGGAAATACCGTCTGATTGATTTTGTACTTTCAAATCTGACCAATTCGCAGATTGACACGGTCGGCATTTTAACGCAATACGAACCCCATACCCTGATGCACTATATTGAACACGGTGCGTCGTGGGACCTTGACCTTATTGACGGGGGGATACAGTTTTTAACACCTTATACGGCCTATGAAGGCGACCAATGGCAAAAAGGCACTGCTCACGCCATTCGCCAGCATATGCATTTCATCAACCAGCATGACCCTGAAAATGTCATCATTTTATCGGGGGACCATGTTTATAAAATGGATTATAACGCCATGATTGAAGACCATAAAGCCTCCGGGGCGGCCATAACCATTGCGACCTTTACCCCCCATGATGCCTTAAGCCGCTACGGCGTGCTTGAACTGGACAGTGATGGGTTTATTCAATCGTTTGAGGAAAAACCCAAACACCCTAAGGGGACGCACGCTTCGATGGGCATTTATGTCTTTAAGAGTGATGCGCTCAAAACCATTCTCAATGACAACATGCCTGAAGGCTTTGACTTTGGTAAGGACATCATCCCTAAAGCGCTCAAGGATGCCTATCCGGTGCACGCGTATCAGTTTGAAGGGTATTTCCGTGATGTTGGGACCATTGAAAGTCTTTATGAAGCGAACATGGACTTAATTGACCATCCTGAATATTTGCGGCTCAATGACTATAAGCATCTGCCATTATTTACCAAATCAAGCAATTACCCGCCCCATCACGTCATGCTCAATGAACCCATAAACAATGCGCTCATCAGTGATGGGTGTTTGATTGAAGGCACCATTGAACGCAGTGTGATTTCACCGAACGTCGCCGTAAGGGAAAAAGCGGTGGTGAAAAACTGTGTCATTGAACCCGGTGTGACCATCAATGAAAACTGTTATCTTGAAAATGTCTATGTCCTCGCAGATACTGTCATCATGCCCGGCACCCAAATCATTTATGATTCGGTGCAGGTGCTAGACAATGACACCTTGTGGGCACTGGGTGATGGCCATGAATAACCGGTTGCTTGCGGTCATTGACGCCTCAGCGCACAGTGCCTTTGATAAACTGACGCTTCACCGTCTTCCGGGTGCGCTTCCCTACGCGGGACGGTACCGGTTGATTGATTTTGCGCTTTCCACGCTTAGAAATGCGTCCATCATCAACGTTGCCATCTTTCCTTCTGGCAACTACCGAAGTCTTCAAGACCACGTGGGCAGCGGAAAACGGTGGAACTTAGACAGACGCCGCGATGGGCTGTTCATTTTACCGCCCAAAAACTTAAGCATGCCCGCTGAAGATACGCTTAGCTTCATGCGCATGCATGAACACATTGAATATTTCCGCCGGTCCACCCAGGAATATGCGCTCGTGATGCCCGCTGACATTGTGTGGAACATCGATTTTAACGCTGTGCTCACCGATCACATTGAATCGGGCGCACAAATCACTGAAATCAAACACCAAAACACCCGCATGCAAACGTACATCATCAGTAAAAAGGAACTGCTTGAATATATCAACAGTTATGATGTGATTCCCTACCAGACCCTCAATGATGTGGTCCTTAAGAAAAAGCCGCTCAATTATAACGTCTATGACCACCAGGGATACAGTAAACGCATCCGTGATGCGAGTACGTATCACCGCAGCAATCTCGACATGCTCAAATTTGAAATCGGAACGCAGATTTTCTCGACCGAGTGGCCAATCTTAACCAAGGAAAAAACCGCGCCGCCTGCGCGCTACATGCCCTCAAGCGACGTCATGAACGCGATGATTGGCTCAGGTTCCCTGATCCAGGGCACCGTGCATAACAGCATCATTGGGCGTGATTGTGTCATCAAGGAAGGCGCTGAAGTTTATAACAGTGTGCTCATGAGTAATGCGGTGATTGAAAAAAGCGCACATCTTAACTACACCGTGATCGATAAAGGGGTGGTCGTCAAGCGGGGCACCGTGCTTGAAGGCACCACGACGCAGCCATTTGTGACCCAAAAAGAACAAATCATCACCACCAGGAGTAACCTGAGTGTGCTCTTTGCGGCGAGTGAGGCGTATCCTTATGTGAAAACGGGCGGCCTTGCGGATGTGGTGGGTGGGCTTTCACGCGCCTTATCCAAAAAGGGCGTGAACGTCAAAGTGGCCCTGCCACTTTATCCGCAAATTAAAAGACAATATCAAAACACCTATGCTTTCCATGATTCCATGACGTTTTCCTTTGACGGCGAACTCAGAAAAGTCAATGTATACTGGCTTGAACGTAAGAAGGTCGGCTTTTACTTCCTGGAAAACTTCAAATATTTTGAACGCGATCACTTATACGGGTATGACGATGACTGCAAGCGGTTTGCGTTTTATAACCGCGCGGTTGTCCAACTGCTTCATATCATTGACCCTGTGGACATTGTCCATGCGCATGACTGGCATGCGGGGCTCATCCCGCGCTTGCTTAAGCACCACCACGCCACCCCGCCCGGTAGTCTTTTAACCATTCACAATATTGATTATCAGGGCGCGTGCGGTGGTGAGGTGCTTGATGCGCTTGGGCTTCCCAGTAACCCTGAAGGAATCAATTTCTTAGAAGATGGCATTCTTCAGTCAACGAAGCTCTCAACCGTCTCACCGACATACCGCAATGAACTGCGGTATGAATATTTCGGAAAAAACTTAACCCCTGCGCTTCAGCGGCGTGAACGTGACTTCCATGGCGTCCTCAACGGACTGCCAAGCGTGTTTTCTCCCGCCACCGATAAAGTGATTTTAAGTCCGTATGATGCGCCCAATGCCTTTGCGAAGACTGAAAACAAACTCGCGCTTCAAAAGCAGATGACCTTACCCATGGGCATTCACAACTTTGTGATTGGCATGGTGAGCCGCATCGCCGAACAAAAAGGGTTTGATTTGGTGATCGGTGCGCTTTCACATTTTCTCGGTGTCTACACCGATGTGCAGTTTGTCTTGCTCGGTACCGGTGATGAAGCATTAATGGAGCGGCTCAAACAGCTTGAAAAAGCGTATCCGGCGCAAGTTAAGCTCAACCTTGGGTATGACGCGACTGAGCCCAATCATATTTATGCGGGGGCTGATCTTTTCTTGATGCCTTCGCGCGTCGAGCCCTGCGGGCTCTCCCAGATGATTGCGATGAAATATGGCACCATTCCCCTTGTGCGCCGCACGGGCGGTCTTGCGGACAGTGTCACTGACTTTGACCCCTTAAGCAAGGAAGGCACCGGCTTTACCTTCTATAACTATGACACCGATGCCTTGCTTGAGCGTTTAGGGGATGCGTATCATACCTTCAAGGAACATAAGGATGACTGGCGCATGCTTGTGAGCCGTGTTATGAAAGCGGACTTTTCGCTTTCAACCCAGGCGCAAAAAATACTGGAACTTTATTTATCGATTAAATCATAATATACGTAAAAACATAAGGAGCGATACCATGCAAAACATGCAAACCATATTCAAAAGTACGGATGCGTTCATCGAAGAATTTAAACAACGTCTGCGCAAGCGCTACGTTGTTGATTTAGAAGAAAGCAGTGACCGCCAGCGCTATCAGGTGCTCGGCGACATGGTCGCTAGCTACTTAAACGAACGCTGGTATGACTACATCCATTCATTTGATGAAGACAATACCCGTGCCTTGCACTATTTCTCCATGGAATTTCTCATGGGACGCCTCATCACCAATAACATTCACAACCTGGGTCTACGTGACGTGGTTGAGGAAAGCTTCAATGCCATGGGGCTTGACCTTGGTGAGATTGAACACAAGGAAGTGGACGCCGGCCTTGGTAACGGCGGCCTTGGCCGCTTGGCCGCGTGTTTCCTTGACTCTATCGCCTCACTCGGTCTCAATGGTCATGGCAACGGGATCCGTTACCGTTATGGATTCTTTGAACAAGGGATTCAAAACGGCTATCAGGTGGAAAAACCCGATGACTGGCTTAAGGATAAGTATGTCTGGGAAATTCGCCGTGAAGAAGAAGCCCTCGATATTCCCTTTGGCGGGCATGTCGAGTTTCACAACGGCGACGCGGTCTATAAACCCGATGAGTTGATTCGCGCTGTCCCTTACGATGTGCCGATTGTCGGGCATGACAATGATGTTTACAATCAACTGAGACTATGGAACGCTGAACCGACCCATCACTACCCTAAAGACATGCATGCGTTTGAATATAACGATGAAATCAGAAGCATCAGTGGATTTCTCTATCCCGATGATACGACCCGCGAAGGCAAAATCCTCCGCATCAAACAACAATACTTCTTCAGTGCGGCCGGTGTCAATGACATCATGAACAAACATTATGCCGCTCATGAAACGTTTGACAATTTCCATGAATATCATGTCTTTCAGATCAATGACACCCACCCCACGTTAATCATTCCTGAAATGATGCGCATCCTGCTTGATGAGTATAACTATCCGTGGGACCAAGCATGGGACATTACCTCACGAACATGCGCCTATACCAACCACACCCTGCTCGCAGAAGCCCTTGAAAAATGGCCCCAAAGCCTGATTCAACCCACCCTGCCACGGATTTATCAAATCATCGAAGAAATCAACCGCCGCTACACGGCGTGGTTGCTTGAAAAATATCCTAATGAATTTGACAAGGTCCGCGAGATGGCCATCATTGCGGACGGTGAAGTGCGCATGGCGCACCTGGCCATCGTTGGCTCATTCTCGGTTAACGGTGTTGCGGCGCTTCACACCAAGATCTTAACCGAACACGAAATGAATGACTTTTATCAACTCTACCCCGATAAATTCAACAGTAAAACCAACGGCATCACCCACCGCCGCTGGGCGGAACACATCAACCGTGAACTGACAGATCTCATCCGCGAGCATGTGGGCGGAGACTGGATTAAGGATCTTGAACGGCTCAAGGATTTTGAAAGTCAAAAAGAAAACCCTGACGTTCAGCAGACTTTATCACGCATCAAGTATGATAAAAAGGCGGCCCTTGCGGCGCGCATCAAAGCTGAACAGGGCATTGAACTTGACCCTGAAAGTATCTTTGATGTTCAAATCAAGCGTATGCACGAATATAAGCGCCAGCTTATGAATGCGCTTCATATCATGATGGTCTATAACCGTCTTAAAACCGACGTTGCCTTCCGTGAAAACTATGAACCCCATAGCTTCATCTTTGGGGCCAAAGCGGCGAGCGGATATCACTTTGCGAAAAAGGTCATCAAACTCTTAAACACGATTGCGGACAAAGTCAACCATGACCCTGATACCAAGGATTATCTCAAAGTCGTGTTTGTTGAGAACTATAATGTCACCTACGCCGAACAAATCATTCCGGCAACCGACGTCAGTGAACAAATCTCAACCGCAACCAAGGAAGCCTCAGGCACCGGAAACATGAAATTCATGATGAACGGCGCGATCACCATTGGCACCCTTGATGGGGCCAACGTGGAAATTGCGGACCTCGTGGGTGAGGAAAACATTGTCATCTTCGGCATGAACGCCGAAGAAGTCAATGAACA
>PUMO01000068.1 GCA_003551405.1 Mollicutes bacterium
CAAAAAAAAGACAAACGCTTTAAAGTCTTGAACGTCAATAATATAGTGGTTGGTATTGAATGTATACGCAAAATTCTCTTGTTTTAGTAGTTTACTGAGCACGTGCTCATGATGAAAGGTAGGCAAGGAAATATACGTTTGAATATTGTTTTGTGGAATAGTGCTTAATTGTTCACAGCGTTTACAGGGCATAAACATCCTCCTTATATGATAATTTTAATAACTATAATAAAAAAACAAGGTGAAGCTGAGAAACGCGGTCATCATCACTTGAAAAAAGTGTTGACATGATTTAGTATATTCAATGAAGTCATCAAATATGGGAGTCAACTATGAAAAAACTTCTGCGCAGTATGATTATCAATGTAGAGATTATGTTAATGCTATTATTTATTGCGACAGTTGTTTTTGTGTACGCGATTGATCCCAATTATTTGATATTCACGACATTATTCGGTGCGATGGCCGCGTTTTATGCATTCCAATCGCCGGGTAACGATCCGGCAACTGAATCAGAACGTAGTAACCGCATGCAAGCTGCTATCTATGCATTCCCAGTTTCGCTTGGGTTTGTGTTCGTTCATGCAGGGCTGAATATTGTGGTGGACACCCCGCTTAATAATGCGCACACCCTTATTTTAACAGGCGCGATTATTTTGATGGTTTATGCGCTATCTCATGCGTATATTAGAAATAAACAGTAACGCTGAATCTACATATAATATAACATATGGTTAGGGGAAGTAAGCGTATACCAAGGGGTAGTGCTTACTTTTTTGTGTGGTTTTTAAGACCACACACGAATTTTTAAGGAGATGCATCACATTGGATATTTACACATTGCTCATTTATGTATCAATCGTTCTTCTCGCAGGGTTTGCGGTAGGAAAATTTGTTGAACATTATGGGTTACCCGCAGTCACAGGCTATTTGATTGCAGGTGTATTGATTGGTCCTTACGGCATCGGCATTGTATCAATGCAGGCGGTTGAAGCGTTTGATGTCATCACTAAGCTGGTTCTCGGTGTCATTGCATTCCAAATTGGGACTGAATTATTTATCCCTGTTCTTAAAAAGAGCGGGAAACGGCTACTTTCAATCACATTTGTTCATGCTTTTATTACTTACGCAATCGTATGGATAGGGGTGTATTTATTAAGTGGTGAATTGTGGATTGCATTTGCCTTATCAGGCTTGGCGGTTGCCTCAGCCCCTGCACCCGTTATGGAAGTCATAAAAAAATTGCGTGCCAAAGGGCCACTTAAGAGTACCATTGTTCCTGTTGTGGGCCTTTTGGATATTGTCAGTGTCATCATATTTGGTTTGAGCGCTTCAATAGCACTCAGCTTACTTGATGGCGATGCCATAAATATCAATAACGCATTTTTTGAGCCAGTCACTGAGGTTGTGCTTTCAATATTTGTTGGTATATTGCTTGGTGCATTATTAGGCGTGTTTTCGAAATTATTTGTGGAAAAGGCACCAAAAGCAGACCGTTATTTAGCATATTTGGTTATTTCACTTTCATTTATCCTTTTTTCCACATGGCTTGCCAACGTCACGGAACTTTCAAACATATTAATTCCAATGAGTATGGGTATGGCCTTTACCAATTTCATCGACAAGGAAACATTTGAAATACAGGGCCGTTCTTTACAGAATTTTGGCGGACCATTCTTTGTACTGTTTTTCACCATTGCAGGATTGTCGCTATCCCCTACCATTGTGGTCCAAGCAGCATTGCTTGCAACCGTCTTTATCGTGCTTCGTGCGATAGGTAAAATAGGTGGTGCCTATGTTGCTTCTACCTTGACAGCCTGTCCAACAACCGTCAAGCGGTATACCGGTATGGGACTCTTGCCACAAGCCGGTGTGACGATCGGAATGCTCGTTTCACTTTCTGCTTCATTACCTCCAGAAGAAACACAGCTTATTCAAGCGGTGGTATTGAGCAGTATCTTGATTTTCCAAATCATCGGTCCCGTCATCTTACAACGTGTACTTATCAAAGCCGGTGAGGCGCGCAGTTTCCCTGGTGGAAAAACAACCCCACAAAGTGATGCATAAAAAAAGAGACTGCAGTCTCTTTTTTATTGGAAATCGGGATACATTTTATGAAAGTCGATCTTTGCGTTTAAGAAACTTTCAATCTCAAAAAGGATTTGAAACAAAATTGCTCTTACTTCAAACGCATTGCGCGTTGTGGGAAGTGCTTGGTTTCGGTAGTAAGTAAGCAATTCGTTAAGGGCTTCTTTTTGTGAAGTCGCTTTATCAGCATGTCCAATGTCACTGGATAAATTCTCTAGATAGTGGCCTATTTCTTTCGCATGAGGATGATCACTTTCAATTTTATCCATAAGCTTGATAATGCGGCTGATGCGGCGCATCTGAGAGCTTCGCGTCTTCAAATAGGCGATATAGCGACGATCTTTGTCAAATAAAATATCTTTGCCTGAGAGCTCTGCTTCCTTAATAATTGCTTCTAACCGTGATTTGTGTTGCGTGTGTTTATCTTTGGCATGATCAAACTCAGAACGGTTCTTGAGCGCTTTGCCGATATGATATATGTCATTGCGTAACAGTTCATCAATTTCGTCATTGGAAATTTTTAATACCTTCATGGTGTTTAAAGGATATATGATATTGAGCGTCAAAGCAACAAGAATGGCAATCGTCATAATTGCAAGTGCATTAAAAAGGATTTCTGTGGAAAACTGTCCGCCACCAAGTAAATGCGAAGCCAGCACAAGTGCTGGGACAATGCCTTCATTTACTTTTAATGCAAAGGATAAACCAATAAAAATGGGCGTATAAATAAAGAAGACCCATAGCTCATAGCCCAAAAAATAAAACATGAAAGTCCCAAGTGCAAGCGCAAGCAATGTGTCTGTGTAACGCTTGAAGGCCATAAGGAACGAATCCGTGCGTGTAAGCTGCATACTCAGTACAGCCAATATGCCGGCTGTGATGGCATTATCAAGAGAAAGGCCGTTGGCGATAAGGGTTGTAATCAGTGCAGATAGAGACATTTTGATAGTTGTGTGAACATAACGATGCACAAGCATCCCTCCTAATAATACAATCATATCACACACAGCACAAATTCAATTGCTAAGTGAGTTTAAAATTGCTATAATTTGGTTTGTATTGATTGTACTTACAATCATGAATGGAAGGGGCGACAACCATGATTAAATTAATCACTGATTCTACCTGTGATTTATCCGAAGCTTTGATTGAACAACATGACATCGACGTGATTCCACTTTATGTAAACATAGACGAACAATCATTTAAAGACGGTGAGGAGCTTAAAACGGACGCAATGTATGATTTGGTTGAACAAACACAGGCGGTTCCAAAGACAGCCGCAGCTTCACCCGGTGAAATATTCAAAACATTCAACCAATACATGCACGATGACATTGACATTATTTACACAGGCATAGGGGCCAAGTTCTCCGCAACCTTTCAAAATGCCCATATCGCAAAAAATATGCTTGACCATCCTGAGCGTGTACATTTGATCGATTCACAAAATCTGTCTTCAGGCTCAGGCTTATTGTTATTAAAAGCAGCTAAAATGCGTGATGAGGGGAAACCTGTCAAAGATATTGTGGCATCTCTTGAAGACATACGTACACGCGTACGTACACAGTTTATCATTGATACACTGGAATATTTACATAAAGGCGGAAGACTTAAATCAATTTCTAAGATGGTCGGCACCATGCTCAAAGTCCATCCAATCATTAAAGTTATCAATGGTGAGATGGCGATTGGAAAGAAACCTCGGGGTAAAATGCGCAAAGGCATCGATGTCATGATCCAAGATGCACTTAAGGACAGCGATAACATTGATGAAGATTTTATGATGATTACCCATTCACAGGCACATAGCCACGTTAATCACATAAGGGAGCACATGGAAGTGACTGGTGTTAAAAACATTTATGAAACAGAGGCTGGTTGCGTGATTTCTTCACATTGCGGTGCTGGAACCATTGGCATATTATATATTGTTAAAGAAGACAAAAAGCAAACTTAATTTATTGCATACACTTAAAGGCCTGAACCCATTATGCCGCTTGGTTCAGGCCTTTTAAATAGGTTAGAAGTGTTGTATGTTA
This sequence comes from Mollicutes bacterium, assembly GCA_003551405.1. Taxonomy (GTDB): domain Bacteria; phylum Bacillota_I; class Bacilli_A; order Izemoplasmatales; family Izemoplasmataceae; genus B1SED10-225. The sequence continues at coordinate 4,131 of PUMO01000068.1, forward strand.
TAAAAAACGACTGTCTAGCCATAAAAAACCCCCTAAAATAGCATTCCACAAAGCTTATTGTAGTGTCTATTAAGGGGGATATTTGATAGTCATTATTCAATGGTTCTAAAAAATTTGCATGGTTTTTATACTTCAGCGTTATACCAAGTGACGCCTAACCCTTTTTTCCCAATATGAATGGAAAATACTGGGGAAATACGGTCAGTAAGTGTAATGGTGATAGACTGAAATGTTTCTTCCAATTTCTTTTTTAACTGCGCTGCACTTTCTTTACTTTTTTGATGAACAATACGAACCACTGGTGTGCCATCGTCCCCTACATGGTCTTTAATCGAGTTTATGAAATAATTCATCAACCGCGTTTGTGTTCTTTCTTTATGAATAAGCTTTAATTCTCCGTCTTCATTAAGGCGAATAATAGGACGAATTCTCAGCACTGTTCCAAGTAATGCTTGACGACGGCTGAGTCGACCACCCTTTTGAAGTGAAAACAAATTTTGCACAGTAAATAACAAACCACGGTCCGCAATCATGGCATTGGCTCTGGCAATCACTTCTTCATATGTATTGGATTCTTCGATGAAACGAATGATTTCAAGCGTCATGAGCTCATTGCCGAAACCGGCATTCAATGTGTTAAAAACATAAACATCTTCACTTCGCTTGCTGGCTTCCTTACCGATTAGCGCGCTTTGATAGGTGCCGCTAATACCCTGGGAAATGGGGATTGCAAGCACTTTGTCATAGCCCTCATCGAAAAGTTCATCAAATGCGTCAGTAAAAAGGGTTGGAGACGGTTGTGCGGTCGTCAGTTTTTTACCAGCGTCAATTTGTTCAAGTACAAAATCGGGTGTAATTTCCGTTTCTTTATAAACGGTGTCTTCACCTTCCAAAACATTTAAAGAAACCGTTTTGATGTTGTGCTTTTCAAGCGTCTTTTGATCAAGATAGCATGTCGAATCGACGACTAAACCAATTTTTTCCATATTTTATACCTCTTTGTCTTTTGGGTTAAACCCCAATGATGTTGTATACACTGAAAAAATGTAAAAGCGTGCCAGCAATGACAAATACATGCCAAATTAAATGCATGAAAGGGATTTTATTGTTCAGTCCAAAAAACACTAAGCCAGATGTATATGCGATGCCGCCCCATATTAAAAATCTAAGTGCATCCGCTGGAACAACTTCGTAAATCGATGGCCAAATAAAAACAATACTCCATCCCATGGCGACATACATTATATAATGGTAAAACTTAAAGCGATGAAATACAAGGATTTTCATTAAAATTCCAACCAACGTAAGCGCCCATAGCACACTCAGAAGCGTAAACCCAACAACATTGGGTACCAAAATAGCCACAAAAGGCGTATATGTCCCAACAATCAATAAATATATTGCACAATGATCAAAGCGCCTAAATACAGCCCGGGTCTTTGTCATTGACTGAGGAAAAGCGTGATAAAGTGTGCTTGCAAGGTAAAGAAAAATCATACTGACACCAAATACAATCACACCAACGGTTTGTGCACGTTCATCAGTATGTGTAAGCAAAAAAGATAATGCAAAAATGCTTAGAAAAAAACCAATACCATGTGTCACAGCATTTAATATCAATTCAAGTTTTGTCTCTTTGCGCACAAGCCGCAACCCCTTTCTCTTTAGTTAGCTAAACTATATCAGATATTACTATGCCTGTCAATGTAATGTCTCGCGAAACGGGTTTGTTGCTAAGATTTAAAACAAGTTACAAACCGCCTTGATATGTTTTCTTTCAAAACGGTATTTCTTATCTTTTAACAGCTCGTGTATTTGATTGTTAAGCTTATTGACTTTACGGTTCTCAAGGAGCTTGGGGTGGCGTTTTACCATCGTTTGATAGACTGCATACCAAAGCCTATAATCTTCAAATCGCGCAAAGTTCCGAATGGAGCGATGACGCATCTTCCAAGGTTTAAGACCTGCATAATGAATACCATATAACACATCAATCATCGGATAGCCATTAAACGAAGCAAAACGCAAATCCATATTGTGCCACTGTCCACTCATCTTTTGTGTAATATATTGCATCTCTGGCCACGGAAAGTGAGCAATCATGCTTTGTTTCTTTTTATCCTGTGTGTCATTCACAATAGACTGATATAAATCCATAGATGGCTCAAATAGATAAAGTGCTGCATTCACCCCCATATTCTCAGCATCGTTTTTAACACGATCGGTAATATGTGCAGGAATAGCGGCGTTCATTGGAAAGTCTTTATAAATATCATGCCATTTCCACGTGCCGTGGGCGTACACACTTTTTGGAATGACGTAAGCATCATTGGACGCATCCATCGTATATTCCTTTTTCTCATTGATGATGCCAGCCGGTGCATTAAGCGTAAACAAATCATCGTAATGACGCAACGGCAAAACGTCGGCATCACAAATTAGAATTTTATCGTAGGAAAACCCCAAATCACCGTCTTTGCCCAGTCTCAAGGCATTAAAACGCGAGAAAAGAAAGGGTCTGTCCTGACGGGATTGACGGTCGCTATGTGCCACATAGAATTCTGGCAATACCACCACATGATCATACAATTGTTTTAAGGCATCACGTGCTGATTCACTCACTTCTTGAGAAACAATCGCTACTAAGTCATGCGGCGTCTTTTGAGACCTCAGACCATAAGCGAGCATCAAGGCCCCCGGTAAAAATGCATCATTTCTAATGATGAAAGTCACATATGCATATTTCATAGAATCATTCCTTTAAAAAGGGACTTGCGTCCCTTTTATAATGCGGCATTTACTTTTTCTAAAATATCTTCTTTTAGCCGTTTCCCATCATTTAAATAATGGTAAAGCTTTTCAGTGACATCACCAGTATACATTTCATCACTGATTGACGATAAATTGATTTTAACATTTAAGGCAGCGCCTTCCAAGGCCGAATGCATCATGAGGGCCGCAACCCCCACATCACTGATTGCATTTTTGTTGCCATACTTTGTAATGATTTCCATTTTATATAACACATTGTAGGCGAGTTCCGCCAAACGGAGCGGGACCTCTGTGGCTTTATATGTGGCAGCTTCAATCGCTTTTTTACGATTTTCTTTATCTTTTTCTGTATCTTTTGGCATTTTGAAAGCTTTCATAATCTCGTTAAAAGCATCCGTATCCTCATCTACCAACTTCATGGCTTCGCGTTGATAGTCTTTTAAAGACTCATGCACATCAATGAAGGCGTTTTGTGCGGTTTCATCCAATGCCTTGAATTTTTTCTTGGGAATGGTCAAATGACCGACCATGCGCACTAGCGCTGAACCCATCGCTGCAGAAATTGCGGAAGCAGACCCGCCACCTGGGGCTGGAGACGCACTGTCAAGATTGCTAATGAACTCCTGAACACTGTAATCAATTAATCGCATTGCTTATCCCTCCACTACTTTTGTATTATCGACAACTTGTTTACCATTTTTATATACATCAACCACATGATTAACTGCAAAATGATATAAAACATACGGCCAGTTTGGTGCATCATAGACAGTAATATCCGCTTTATAGTTTGGCGCAATGACACCAATTTCATGCCCGCGATAAATGCTATGGGCGGCATTGATGGTTGCGGCGTTTAATATTTCATTGGGCGATAATTTCAAATGGATTGCCGCAAGATTCAGCGTAAAAAGAAAATTTTCACTTGGTGAAGAGCCTGGATTATAATCACTGGATAAAGCAAGTGCAAGGCCTTTATCTATCATAACCCGTGCTGGTGCGTAAGGTTTGCCAAGATTAAAGGACGTTGAGGGTAAAACATTGGCAACTGTTTCGCTCTCACTGAGCGCCTTATAACCGTCCGCATTAATCGCCATCAAGTGATCAGCACTCGAAGCCCCCAACCGTGCTGCAAGAGGGACACCACCAAGCGCTTTGATTTCATCGGCATGAATCTTTAAACCGAATCCTTTTTCTTTTGCAGCCTTAAGAATCCTTTCACTTTCTTCTGCAGTGAAAACACCTGTTTCACAAAAAACATCAACAAATTCAGCTAAATTTTCGGCCTTAACGGTATCCATGGTCTCAATGACATGATCTATGAACGCATCGCGGTCGTTTTCATATTCTTTAGGCATGGCATGCGCGCCAAGGAAAGTTCCAACAATGTCGATTGGATGATTGTCATTTAACTTTTTCTGTACTCTCAATTGTTTTAATTCTGTATCTTTAAAAAGCCCATAGCCACTCTTACCCTCTACTGTTGTCGTGCCATGTTTGAGCATGGTGTTGAGACTATGTTTGGATTGGCGGTATAAATTGTGTTCACTCGCATCCTGCGTCATTTTGACGCTCGCAAGGATTCCACCGCCTTGTTTAAGGATTTCCAGATAATCAACACCACGGATTTTTTGTTCAAACTCATATTCACGTGACCCATAATGCACCACATGTGTGTGTGCATCGATAAGCCCAGGAGTCACAAGCTTACCATGTACATTGATACGCTCAGTA
>PUMO01000211.1 GCA_003551405.1 Mollicutes bacterium
AACCACGCTCATTCACATCGCCTTCAAAGGCAATGATATTGGCAGTATGATCAAGCTGCTTTGCAAGAGGAATCAAGTCCGAGGGGCTGCCGCCTGTGCCATGAAAAAGCAATAACGTACGCGCGCCCTTATTTTCATTAAATGTGTAATTCATTGTTCACCACTCCTATTTAGGGCGAGAGAGATTAAATATTGTGCCTAACGTTGTATATTGTTCGCCGCCCAAGCGCCCAACCAAGTCAAGCTTGTTCGCATCAATTTTACCGTCACTAAACGCATCACGTTTGACTTGCATGCGCTTGATGCGACCAAGCACCAGCGTTGCGGTTTCTTCTTCATCTTCTGAGAGGGGAATGATTTGATGGACTTCACACTCAAAACGCACCGGACTCTCGGCCACACCGTTTGTGGCAATCGATTGACTGCGTACAGCATGGAGGCCTACGTTATCAACCTCGCTTTCATTGCCACTGTAAGACGCTGAGGCTGCATTCACGTTTTCAATCATATGCTGATCAACCATGTTAATGACAAATTCTTGCGTGCGCTTAATGTTTTTCGCAGTATCTTTGTCTTCTCCCCGACGCTTACCAACGGAAACCATGACAAGCGGGGGCTTGGCGGATACAACATTAAAATAACTGAAAGGGGCTGCATTGAGCGTCCCGTTTTCGTTCGTGCTACTTACAAAAGCAATGGGTCTGGGCACAATACTCTCTGTTAGAAGTGCATAGACATCGCGCTTGCTTAACGCATCGACATTAATGGCCATCATATGGTCTTCAATCGGTTGATAGTTTTCCACGGGGGACCTCCAAAGGTTTCAATATTTGTTCAATACGCGCACGGTAAGGTTCATAGCGCTCTGGCAGCGTCAAAGACTCACCCAATGCTTCAAATGGCTCATCGACATCAAACCCAGGACCATCCGTCGCGATTTCAAACAAAATTTTACCACGCTCGCGGAAATAAATCGAATGGAAATATTTTCTGTCAATCACAGGCGTCACATGGTAACTTTGGTCATTTAATGTGGATTGTAAGGTTTGTTGGGACGCATCATCTTGTGTGCGCCATGCAATATGGTGTACGGTGCCCGTGCCTTGAAACCCTTTCTCATCAAGGGTGCGCTTAATGTCAACCGTGTCCCCGAATTCCCCATCGGAAACCAACCGTATATGTCGGGCATCCTCTTTAGCCTTTTTGAATCCTAAAACATCCACAAGCAATTGCGCTGTTTCACTAGGGGAAAGAGAATAAAGCACCACACCATCAAACCCTTTAATCGCATGGGCTTGATCGATATCACCATAAGTGTAACTGCTAAGTTTGCCTGTTTCACGTTCGCTTAGCTCCAGTACCAGCCCATGAGGATCGTGAAACCGCAAATACGTTTTCCCAAAACGTTTCTCTAAAGAAAAATCAATATCAAATGTTTTGAGTCGATGCTTCCAAAATTCAAGGCTTCCTTTGGGGACGGCATAGACAGTTACGCCAACCTGTCCATCACCAACACGACCACGCATGGCTCCTTCCCAAGGAAAAAAGGTGATGTGGGTCCCAGGATCAGCCTGGCCGTTTGAAAAATACAAGTGATACGTTTCAGGATCATCATGGTTGACCGTTTTTTTAGTCATTCGCATGCCTAGAACGTTTCCATAAAAATCAACATTTTCCTGTGGATCACCAACAATTGAAGTAATGTGATGAATCCCTTTTGAATAGGGGGTCATATGCAGTCTCCTAACTTTATAAAGAAAAGCAACTTTCTTTTTGATAGTTAAAGAATACCACGAATTATTCAGCGCCTCAACAATTATGCGTTCGTTTGCACCGTTTCCTGATGTAATACTTTGTTTGCGAGGCGGTCAATCATAATCGCACCCAGTGGCGCGGTAAGTAAAATGCTTAAAACTGAAAGCGCCAAAATGATCTCACCACCAGCAACCCCCACCGACAAGGGCACACTTCCAATGGCTGCCTGCACGGTTGCTTTGGGCCAATAAGCCACCACCAAGAAAGCTCTTTCGCCTTTATTCAATTGACTTCTAAGTGCGCTCATTAGAACGCCAGCACTTCTAAACACAAGTCCAAGCGCAATTACAACCACACCAATGACTCCGATGTCAGCGATGACACTCGGGTCAACGGCTGCACCGACGAGCACAAATAAAAAAATTTCCGCGAACACCCATATCTTATTGAATTTTATACTCAGTCTTTGTGCAAGTACTTCCTTGTTTTCTGCAATGCCAATCCCCAAGGACATTACAGCCAGTAAGCCTGCAAACATAATCGTCCCCTGAAGCATGTCTTCCAGTGCAACCAAAAACAAACTGAGCGCAATAAGAACGACCACTTTCTTCGAATCACGCACACGCAGACGGTTAAAAACAGTCACAAACATGGTACCAAAAAGAAGTCCCGAGAGCACGCCTAGCAAAATAGCAACAGGGATATTGAGAATTTGCATGCCCAAGTTGGTCGTTTGTTCACTGTAAATTCCCATAAACATAGAAAAAAGCGTGATAGCGAGCACATCATCCAAGCTTGCTGCAGAAAGCACTGTAACCGGGATATTCTTATTCATGCCCTTCCGTTTATCCATCAACTGAATCATCGCAGGCACAACAACGGCTGGTGACACTGCTGCAATCACAAACCCAAGGATTCCACCTTGCACAAAGGTAAAATTAAATAACCACATTGATAGCAGTGCAATCCCAAACCCCTCAATCAATCCCGGCAAAAACGCCATCCATAATGCCAGTCTTCCACTGCGTTTAATTTTTTGGTGATTGAGTCCAAAACCAGCGCGCAATAAAATAATAATGAGTCCAATCATTCTTAAATCATAACTGATCATAAGCAACGAATCAGACAACCAATCTAAGCCATAAGGACCAACCAGCATCCCTGAAAGCAACATACCAAGCAAAGGCGGCAATTTAATACGTTCAAAAATCTGCGCCCCTAAAAATCCAAAAAACAAAATAATACCAACACTTAGTGCCAATGGCATCAACTCCTATATAAGCATAAAAAAAGCCTGTGCACATAAAAATGCACAGGCGTCATCAGCTTTAAAGCACTTAAGGGCGAACGCCATCGCCACCAAGCACGATTATAACATGTTATCGTGTTTTTACAATATTACGGCTGAAAAGCGCCGAAAAATACAAGCCAAGCTAAAATCGTCTTAGCAACGAGGCTCAATACAATATAGATGCGCTCACCATACAAATAATTTTTCCATTTGCCCACACGCAAATACTGAAGCACCATATTTACAGGGAATGTGTTGAACGCCACAAAATACGTTCCCACAATGGCCCATACAAACCAAGGAACTTCTGAAAAATTACCAGTCCCAAACATGTAAAGCAAAATCGCAATCCACGGACCGATTCCGGCAATGCTTCCCCAAATAAATGGACCCCAGTCCAAGTCTTTTTTCTCTTTAGCCTGGTTCAACTGTTCCATCACTAAGCCAAATAGATTCATCGATGCATTGAGAATGAATATCAAGATGAGTGACGCAATGTCATAAATACCAAAAAGCGTCGCAATCAAAACAATCATGATTGATGAAGACAAGGCATATTCAAACCATCTAAACTTGTTGATGCCTAAATCTAAGTCGCGCAGATAAATTGCATTGGTCTTTGTGGGTACACTAATTAAGAAATGTGCACCCGCTGAGATGAATAAAAACAGCGACACAAACACCCCAAATGGCAATGTGAACAGCTCATCGGTCGCAAGCACCAATCCGCCTGCTTCAGGGTCAAACTCCAAATAGTTCTGGGTAATCACCGGCGCAAATTCAGTGATTTCCTGAATTAATGTAAAGGCAAGCACCAACATAATGATTGCTTGTACCAGATGCACCAAACCCATTTTAAAATTAAATGACGTTAAGCGTTCTTTAGTTAATTTTTCTTCCATACCATTATCCCTTTTTAATGTTATTTTAAACGCATACTGCTATATTTTAATATTATCACTTCCACATGCATTTAACAATAAAATTACCTTTCAAACAGAGAATAACGCATCAAAACAATCCCATAATGAAAAAGTAAACCAAAGGCACCAGCAGACCCGGAAGCATATTGGCGACTTTAAAAGGCTCTTTTTTCAATTCCATAAAATTGATCCCCATTGCGACAAGCATCAAATTGCCAACCATACTCATTCCGACAATCATCGGATCGGTCAAAAACATTCCAAGTGCCATGGCGCCAAGTGTAATCAATCCTTGATAAATCAGCACACTCACAGCCGCAAACGCAACACCAATGCCAAATACACTGGCAAGCATCATGGACGTAATGAAGTCAAGCACACTTTTAATGCCGAGTATTGAGATGTCACCATGGATACCATCCTGGATAGCCCCAAGAATAGCAAGCGCACCAATACAAAAAATCATGGTTCCAGAAATGAACCCTTGTGCTATCGGCGGCAACTGATAACGCGATTCAAGATTGGACGCAAACCGCCTTAATTTTCCGTCGATATCCAGTGTTTCTCCAATAATGGTACCAACCACCAAAGAAATGATTACCAATAGCTCGTTTTGTGTCGAAATCGATCCGTTATCCAATATCAAAAAATCACTCATGAACCACCCAAGTGATAAACCGGTAATCGCAATACCCATAACCATTAAAATCGGTTTTTGTAAGTCTTTTGGTAAACGTTTCTTGAAGATCATGCCAACAAGCGTCCCCATTACAATGGCCAGTGCGTTAATAATTGTTCCCACGGTGCACCTCCTTATGAATCAGTTATATGCATTATAGCATAGGAACTTCTTATAGTAAGACCCTTTTTAACAATCACACACCCCTCCTAGTGTGTTATGATTAAAGTAGCATTACCAATAAGGGAAGGGGGGAGACAACTGAGTGTCTTAAAGCAAAAATTTATTGAAGTTTTTTTGTCAATCACCCCTATCACCATTATAGTTATCCTGCTTTCTTTGACAGTCGTCCCCTTATCGTTTGACGCGCTCGCCCGTTTTTTTATTGGCGCCTTGCTTATAGGCCTCGGCCTTACGTTCTTTTTGATTGGTGTAGACAAAGCCATCGCACCACTGGGGAGCGAAGTCAGTGAAGCAATAACCAAAACCAATAAACTTTGGGTTGTGATCATCACCGCGATTATGCTTGGATTTTTCATCTCAATAGCAGAACCCGGTTTGATTATTTTTGGCCAACAGGTCGAAAATGTCAGTGGTGGTGTCTTTACCGGTACCACACTCTTATTTGTCGTTTCCATAGGACTCGGAATGTTTTTGGCAATCAGTTTCATCCGCATTCTTTACAACATCTCATTTCGCTTGTTGCTTAGTGTCATGTATGGCGCCATCTTCCTATTCGCACTACTCGCTGAGCCTGAATTCGTAGTCATTGCCTTTGATGCCTCCGGCGCAACAACAGGTGTCATGGCTGTCCCTTTTATTTTAGCGCTTGCCTACGGAATTTCCCGTTTGAAAAAAGATTCAAAGTCCAGTGAAGACGACAGCTTTGGCACCATTGCAATTGTTTCTGTAGGCGCAATTTTATCGGTATTGGTTATGAACCTGTTTGTGAATAATTTAGATTTTTCCAATGAAACATTTACCGCGGCGCCGAGGCATGACGGGATTTTTGGCATGTTCATTGAAATGTTAAGCGAGGTCGCCATTGAAGGCATCCTCTCGATTCTTCCAATATTTTTGATTTTTATCATTTTGCAACTCATTGCGCCCAGCAAACAAGTACAGCCTGTTAAACGGATGCTTCGCGGATTCCTGCTAAGCACCATCGGTCTGATTCTTTTCTTGCTTGGTGCCAATGCTGGATTTATGGATGTCGGTTCTCACATCGGCGAAGGATTGGCCAGTAACGACCAGCCCTTTTTAATGATTTTGATTGCCTTTGTCATCGGCGTTGCTGCAATACTGACAGAACCGGCGGTTCACGTTTTAACCCAGCAAATTGAAGATGTGACCAGTGGGTATGTTTCCAGAAGTGTGGTATTGGTTACCTTGAGTATTGGCGTCGGTCTTGCGATTTCACTGGCAGTATTGCGCGTATTTATAGAACCCTTACAAATTTGGCATTATTTACTTCCCGGCTATGGTGCAGTCCTTATTCTCATGCACTTTATACCCAAAATATTCGTCGGAATTGCCTTCGATGCAGGGGGCGTGGCAACGGGACCAATGACCGCAACATTCACCCTCGCATTTGTACAAGGGGCCGCTTACGCAACCAAGGGCGCGGATGTCATCTTAGACGGCTTTGGCATGATTGCCATGGTTGCGTTGACCCCGATTATCACCTTAGAAGTCCTTGGACTCATATATAAAATCAAATCACGAAAAAGCGAGGTGCCCACACATGGATGAAATGCGATTACTCGGTGTCATCTGTAAAGACGGAAAAGCCCGGAAAATGCTTAAACACACCAAACAGTTCGGTGTACTGGGCGGCACAGTCTTTTTAGGAAAAGGCATCACAAAGCGCAAGAAAAGTCTAAACATTTTAGATGTGGCTGATTCCCGTTTGGAAGTCTTATTAATACTCAGCGCCAAGAACACTGCACAAACAGCCATGGAAAGTCTCAATGAAAAATATCACTTTGAAAACCCAACAAAGGGATGGGCATTCACCATGCCCATTGATCAAATTCTTGGTTCACAAAACTATTCTAAGGAAAAGCATTCCTATGGAGGCCATAGCATGTATAAAGCAATTTATACCATTGTCGATAAAGGCAAAGCAGAAAAAGTGATTAATGCAGCTGAAACACAGGGGATTAAGGAAGGGTTCATTATCAATGCGCGTGGTTCAAGCATTCACGAAAAACAAAAGTTGTTCAATATGGACATCACACCAGAAAAAGAAATGGTGTTGCTTCTGGTGAGTAGCGATCATGCAGACCGTATTACTACCGCAATACGAAGTGAACTGGGCATCGATGAACCCGGACAAGGCATTATCTTCATGCAAAGCATTGATCACGCGCACGGTATTGATTAAGATTCACATAAAAAAACAAGGGATATATACCAATTAATCCCTTGTTCACACTATCACAAAGTACTTTCCAATAATGGAGGGTACTTTTTTTAGATTTAAAATTTCCGGTGCGCTTCCATTATTCGTTGCTTTAAAAGAAATGGTCATTGGGCTCATGAACTAAAAACAACCAATAAATAACCCTAAAGGGTTGTGCGCAGTATTTGTAAAAGGATGCGAAGGTTGTTTGAATGTTATGTATAATCATTGACGCGTGATGAGCGCGACCGATTCGATATGGCTTGTTTGTGGAAACATATCAAAAGGCGTAATATCTTTTAGTTGATAACCCGCTTTACTCAGTAACTTGATATCCCTGGCCAATGTTGAAGGGTTGCAGGAAATATAGACGATCTTAGGAATCCGCATCGTAATGATTTCGTTTAAAAAATTCTCCTCCAGTCCTTTTCTCGGCGGATCAACAACCATCGCATCAAGTGATTCGTTTTTAAGCGTTTCAGTCATTTTTGAAGCGCTAGAAACCAAAAAATCCACATTGTCTATATGATTATTTTTCGCATTGAAAAGGGCGTTTTTAATCGCTTGTTTAGAGTGGTCAAAACCGATGACACGCTCAACCTTTTTCGCAAGGGATAAAGCAATGGTTCCTGTGCCACAGTAAGCGTCAACCACTGTTTTATCAGTATGTGGTTCCAAAAAATCAATCGCCTTTTTATAGAGATTTTCGGTCTGAATGGGATTGATTTGGAAAAAACTCTGATGTGATACCGTGTAATCAACGCCCAGTATTTTTTCAGTAATCGCATCCTCTCCATAAAGTTCTTTTGACTTGTTGCCGAGGCGGAAATTTTTATCATGGGCATTCATATTCAACATGATTGAAGTAATATATGGAAATTTAGCGGTTAAAGTCTTGATGAGTGCATCTTTTTGGGGAAATTTCCCAATTGTGGCCACAATGACAATACTGACATGCTTGTAAGCTTCACTATGACGAATCATGACACCCCTTAAAAAACCAGTTCTTGTTTGAGGGTCATAGATACTAACACGTTCTTTGAAAAAGAAATGTTTTAAGGTTTTTATGATTTCACTATAAAAACGCGGATAAATATGACAACGATTCAAATCACTAATCTCATGTGAACCGCGCTTAAACATCCCCGCAATAATGCGTCCGTTCTTAGACCCAA
>PUMO01000049.1 GCA_003551405.1 Mollicutes bacterium
ATGGACTGATCATTCTTACGGTTATGAACATGGTCCGCAATGAAAAACACGTTAAGTGGCTGCTTACTGCGTTTATCGCCATGGGCAGCGTGGTTTTCTTGCTCGGGGTCAGTCAGTTCTTTGAATTTGACTTTTTCAGAAGTGAATTTGGCAAGCGGCTCATTTTGCCGGCTGATCTCCATCATATTGCGGATGATTTAGAATTTCGCTTTGGGGCCAACACCATTTACGCCACGATGTATAATACGAACTTTGTGGGATCCTTTGGTGCGTTGATGGTTCCGCTTGCAATTGCACTTTTCTTTTATACTGAGAAACGCAAACACGTGATTTGGTCCGGTGTTTTTGTGGCGATGATGGTGTTTGTGGCCTTTGGTTCCAATTCCCGTGCTGGACTGGTCGGTTTATCTGTAGGTTCACTCATTATGATCTTGTTCTTGCGGGGCATATTAATTAAAAACCCTAAAAAGTTTGCGACAGTTGCCCTTTTGATAGTATCCATTGGTCTTGTGGTGGACTTAACCGGAGACGGAACGCTCACCAATCAAATTACGAGACTCAACCCTTTCACTGAGGCTGAGCGCATCAGTGATGATCCAGACGAAGACCTTGATGATCTGGAACGTGAACTTAGGGCCGTTCAATTTGAAGACATCAAGGTGGAGGGGTTCCAAGTTGACTTAAAAACAACCCGGGAAAACTTGCGCGTTACATTTGATGAAGGCAGTCTCGCTTTTTATGACCTGGACGACAATTCAATTACCGCAAATGTTGAAGACGATGACACAATTACGTTTCCCGAAGATGAATCCGTTGACCAGCAATTTGACATTACCCTGAACCGTGATGACGGTACCTTCACCGTTTCCGGTGAGTATCACCGCGACTTCGATATCACCTATACCCATGAAGACGGTTTACGGTATATTCGCGGTGGACGCGCTGTTGAACCTGTAACTGCCCCAGCACCGTCCATCATGGATGGATACGGACAATTTGGTTCAAGCCGGGGTTACATTTGGTCCAGAAGCATTGGTATGCTGCCGGATACACTCGCACTCGGTCATGGACCCGGCATGTACGCCATAGAGTTTCCACAGAACGATTTTGTAGGTAGGATGAATGAAGATGTCTTCAGCGGTAATCAAATCGTTGATAAGCCGCACAATATGTACTTACAAATCGGCATTGAAACCGGCATGGTTTCACTCATCGCCTTGCTCAGTGTTTTTGCAATGTATCTCTTTGACAGTCTTAAACTATTCTTTAAACGCGAATACAAAACCTTGCTTGATTACACCGGTGTTGGTACGACCACCGCGGTGACTGCTTATCTCGGTGCAGGGATATTTAACGATCAGATCATCTCTGTAGCCCCGCTCTTTTATGTCATTGTCGGCCTCGGCATTGCGATTAACGCCATCATCAAACGACAAGATTCCATTGCAGTCAAAGATAAATAATGCGTTTGGAACTTAGCATATTTAGGCTCTCAGTCAGAATTGAGAAACATTCACTAAAATGGTAGCACCGTCATCGTCAGATGATGGTGCTTTTTTTATCAAAACTATTATTACATTGTATATCTTGATGTTTAAGTGATGAACATGTAGCTCAAGTGGTAATGATTAAATAAATTTGACTTTCACAAAAAAAGCACCATCTCAAAACAATGAGATGATGCTTAAGATAGTAAAATTTAATCTAATTTATACCTGTATTTAGTCGACGTATGTAACTTCAATCTCGTCAACTTGAATGGCGCTATCAGCAAATAATGTGAAGTACTCATACGTATCACCGGAAAAATCAAAAGTGAAATCATCGCCATCACGGTCTTCACTGATTGTTGTATCATCACTGCCAGGGTTTTCACTGTCTCCAGCGTATACAATCATATCTTCGCCTTGGTCAGTACCTAATGTAACAACAATTTCTTCAATGTCAGTAAAGGCATCTTTGTTGTAAAGTTCTCCTTCACCATTGCTTCCTTGCATCCATCCTTGTTGGTCCATGAAATCAACATAGCCAAACTCATAGCCTTCTACTGTGAAGGTTTGTTCGGAAGAGTCATAAGAACTCATGCCGGTATCATCAACATTAAATGACAGTGTTTCCGTTGCTTCTCCGTTGTCATCTAGTTCTGTTTCTTCTACATGTAGTAAGCGGATTGAATCGTGGAAAATATCACCAACAATAAATTCTAATGTCAATTCATCGCCAACCGCAACGTCGGAGAATTCATCGGTCAATTCAATGCGGAAGTCATGCTCGCCGCCTTCAACAAAGAATACACCTTGTTGTTCACTTACACGAATAACTTCCATGTCTGCGGCTGCAGCGTAAAGTGATTCAGTATATGGATGATTGTCTGCAAGTTCTTCAGCTGTGTAAGCTGTGACTGGTTCAACCTCAACCGTGTCATCCTCAGTGATCAACGTATCTTCATATTCAAGCGTCAATGTACGGTTACCGTAGAAGGTTTCAACTTTCAAATCACCAAGCAATGTAACATGGTCACCAACGTCAAGACCTGTGCTGCCTTCTACAAAGAGGCCGCGGTTTTCTTCAGGATCTTGAATATAAACGCCATCATCAGTAACTCGTGTCACAAAACCTTCGACAAGAACACTTTCACCATCAAGGTCTTCTACTTCTTCGTGGTTAACAAATTCGGCAACCGTCATGTTATATTCACTAACAACTTCTAAGTTATCAAAGCCGCTACCAATGCGTAGCTGTGGATATTCATCCCAGAACAAGGTTGCGCCTTCAACATTGACAAGCATGCCTGCTTCTAGATCCTCTAGCATATCAACGACATCAGCGTCACCAACAGAGTTGTCATAACGCGCAGTAATTTCTTGACCCGTTTCAGGATCTTCAAAGACTAAGTCGACTTGATCACTAGGTGCTGGCCAATACTCAACTTCTTTAATCAATACGTGATCCATGCTCAAGCGATGGCTCATGTATTCTTCTAAATCGGCGTAATCTTCATCCTCGTCGCCCCAGTCAACATCAAATGCGTCGCTACCTAGATCAACCGTGACAGGATCTGGACGGGTGGTTTCTTCATCAGCTTCAGTTGTAATATCACCAAATACGAATCCGCTTAGACGGGTAAGACCAAAGATTTCTTCAACTTCGGCTTCTAAATAAAGCGTATCACCAATGGCAATATCACCAGAAACTAAGCTGTTTGAGTCGAATGCACTGATAGCACCGGTGTCATCTTGAAGAGTGAAGTAACGGTTTGTGAAGTGATCAACCACTTGTGCCTCTACAACAACACTTTCACCGCTATCCATTGCAAGCGCGTCTTCAATGCTTACCGTTTCTTCATAGGTTGCGAAATCCATGGTGAATGTTTCAACAACTTCACCAGCATCCGCATCATAAAGTTCAAATGTAACAGTATGCACACCGCTCACAGGGAACTCAAGGTCAACAGAATAGGTTTCCTCAAAGTCATGGGCGATCTCAACGCCTTCTTCGTCATCTTCGTCATAAAGGAATGTGCCTTCGCCATCTTCTAAGATGTCTTCATCGTCAATGGCAAGGTTCGTTCCGTCTGGTGCGCTAACGTTGAAATATGCATTGTCATAGCCCCAGTTATTCACGTACTCTGCCATGAATGTAAGGTCGAACGTTTGCTCAGTTTCAGGCTCAAACGTCAAGTCTTCATCATAATCAAAGGCATAGACACTAGCGCCTTCAATAACGCTAACATCAAACTCAAGTTCATCCACTTCTTCGCCTTCGCTATCTTCTAAAGTAAGCGTAATGGTATGAACGCCAAGGTCATCGAAGATTGCTTCAACGTCCCACGCTTCAGCAGCATCTGCGCCAAGCGCTTCAATGGCAACGCCATCTTTAAGCGATTCTTCATCGTAAGTAAGTGTGGCGGATCCACCTTCAACGGATGCAGTTAACGTTAAATCATCCATTCCAATATGGTTGCCTTCAACCGCATCAATCATGATACCGAATTCACTCGGCGTACCTGGAATGAACGTTACATCATCAGTATCAGCAGAAAGTTCAAAGTCACTGACGAGATGCTCTGCCAAGTTGCCCTCCGCAAGGTCGGCCAACCATTCAGTTTCAGTGCCTTCATAGCCAACTTCTTCCACATACATTTCAAATGCGGAAAGGCCGGCTTCACCGTCTTCACCATCTTCACCCGCAGGGCCTTCAGGGCCTTGTGGACCCTCTGGTCCTTCTGGTCCTTCTTCGCCTGCAGGGCCTTCAGGGCCTTGTGGTCCTTCTGGTCCTTCGACTTCTTCGCCTTCACATGCCGCAAGTGACAATGCGCCGACAAGCAATAAAGTTAATAACAATAATTTCTTCATACTTTTGTCTCTCGGTGTCAAAATCGCTTGACACCTCAAACCTCCTCTTTCTTTTAAAATTGGATTGATTGTTGGGCCGCAACCCACAAACGGTTACACCCTATAATCATCATACCAAAGCGCGCGGAGCGTGTCAATAAATATAAGTCTTGCTAAAACGCTTATTCACGCTTTTTACGAAACTTAATTGACAATTTGTCACTACATGCTTTGGCGCTTCACCCACCGTAGTCGTTCACTGGCTTCACGTGCCATTTCATGGGGATTTTTCACATGTTTAAACCGGTATGTCCTGCCGTCATGGGCATAACACACAATCGTGCCAAAGTGAAATGTCATGCCCATCACCGGCACATCGAGATCAATATAATCAATTTGAGCAAATTTCACTTCCTTGGTTGTACGCTTGCCAAGCGTTTGCACCAACCCTTCATCATCTAGCATCAATTGTTTTTTACGCTGCACAATAACTTGCACAAGGGCTGGCGTTAAATACAAAACCACAAGGATTGTGGCGTAGCCATGCATCCTTTCTTCAAGCGCAATGGTAAAAAGCACCATCATGAGACCAAACATTAAAAGACCAAAGGGTCTGATGTACCCTTTGACAATGGGCACCAACGAAAAGCGTGTTTTCATTCAATCACCCGCTTTTGTACGTAGTGCATCATCATAAACACCACCGGAACACTCACCGTACCAAGCAGCGCCCCAAAGAGTGTATCGGTCACATAATGTGCACCGACGGCCACACTGCTGATCATGACAAGCAATACCCAGATAGTCGCTATAAGCATGATTGTAAAGCGCTTTTTCAAAAAAACAATTAAACTAGCGCCGAGTAATAGTGCCGCAAACGTTGTATGTCCTGAGGGCAAGGATTGCATCACACTTTCAGTGCTTGCTCCGCTTAAATCAAACCACGCCACAAAATCATCGCCAATCCCCGGGCGCGGACGTCCAGCGAGAATTTTCAACCCTTGTACGCCTACAATCAAGCCAAAATACGCCATGAGTGTGCTGAGTGCGTGCACATGATAATGCAGGCTATCTTTACATTTGAAGCCACCCAAAAAGGCTGGCACACTGAGGACAATAAAAATAATCACACTCATAACCCCGTGTGTAAAATAATCATGGGTTTTTTCATATAAAAGCACACTGAGCACACCATAAACAACAATAAACGCACCGAGTGTCTGTTTTGGCCAGCGTTGATAATGCACACCGATCAAATAGCCTATGACCGTACTTAAAAAAAGATAGGTCGGAAAATAGGCAATGGTGCGCACGCCTTCAAAAAAGGCGGAATCAAAAGTGCGGAGCCACCGGCTCAGTGATTGGTCAAACACCGTTGCTAAAGCGACCGCAATGACGATGCTTGCAATGATAATGATTGTTTTTTTCATCTGTGTCACGTCCCCGTTCAATCTATCTTTACTTTATCATAAACACACTCTTCCCATGAAAAAAACACGCATCACTCCGCGCCTGGATGCGTGTTTTTATACCATTTGACAAATGTTTTAATGCCGTCTTCAAATGTTGTTTTGGGTTCATAACCAAGCAATGCTTTTGCCTTTGCGATGTCCGCAAACGTCTGTTTGACGTCCCCTGGAGGCATCGGCATTTTTTCAATGCTCGCTTCTTTACCCAGTGCGTTTTCGATGGTTTTTAGCATGGACGCAAGCGTAACCGGATAAGAGTTGCCGAGATTAATGATTTCATAGATATTTTCGTTATTGACACTGTAATCAATCGCACGCACAATGCCATCGACAATATCGTCAATATAGGTATAATCACGCGCACTGGTCCCATCACCATAAAACGGCAAGGTCTCACCGTTTAAAATCATCCGTGTAAATTTATGAATGGCGAGGTCCGGGCGCTGCGAAGGCCCGTAAACCGTAAAAAAACGTAAAAAAACCATGTTAATGTCATAAAGCGAATGATAGACATGGCCCATCACTTCATTGGCCTTTTTGGTTGCGGCGTAAGGACTGATGGCCCAGTCCACCGGGTCACTCTCTTTAAACGGAACAGAATCTGTGTTGCCATAAACACTTGAGGAAGACGCCGCAATCATATGCTTGATGTGATGCTGTTTGGCCATTTCAAAAAGCACCTGGGTGCCTTCATTGTTGACGCGCTGATAAAGCATGGGGTCTTCAATGGAAGGACGCACGCCAGCGCGCGCTGCCAGGTGGACCAAGACATCAATGGCAAAGTGTTCAAAAGTTTGGTGGATGGTTTCCTTATCAAGCAAATCCGCTTCAACGAGATGAAAGTGCGGATTTGTTTTAAAGGGCTCAATATTGTTTCGTTTGATGAAGGGGTCGTAATAATCATTGAAATTATCAACACATATGACCGTGTGGTTCTTGAGTAGTTCTTTAGTGAGCGCTGAGCCAATAAAACCGGCCCCTCCTGTAACTAATATATTCATAGCGGACTCCTTTATACGTTTGTTAAATGGTTTTACTTTGCATCACCATTTGCCTGATAACTTCTGATCGATGATGCGAGCATTTGTTTAAGCGTGTTTTCATCGGTGTCCCCAAAGGCATGTTCCATCGCGTTTATGTCAATGGCATCATTGTTGGTGGCCGTGGTTTCCACATATATCTTTTTATTGCGTGTTTGACGGATATTATCCGCACCGACAAGCATTTCTTCGTGCATCTTTTCACCGGGTCTGAGCCCGACATATTCTATTTCAATGTCACGGCTCGGCTGATACCCTGCCAGACGGATCATTTTTTCGGCCAGATCCTGAATCTTTATGGGTTCACCCATATCAAGCACAAAAATCTCACCGCCACGCGCAAAGGCGCCCGACTGCAAAATAAGGCCGACCGCTTCAGGAATGGTCATGAAATAACGGGTAATGTTGGGATCCGTCACCGTTACAGGCCCGCCATTTTCAATTTGACGTCTGAAGAGGGGAATCACTGAGCCGTTGGAATCAAGCACATTGCCGAATCTGACCGCACTGAAGCGAGTTGTCCCCGCTTGATTGGCCGATTGGACAATCAGTTCTGCATAGCGTTTCGTCGCGCCCATCACATTGGTGGGGCGCACCGCCTTGTCGCTTGAGACAAGGATAAACGCTTCACTGCCGTGGGTGATGGCCGCTTGCGTGGTGTAGTGTGTGCCAAGTACATTGGTACGCACCGCCTCTTTAGGACTTGTTTCCATTAAGGGCACATGCTTATAAGCCGCCGCGTGAAAGACGAGATTTGGTTTGAACCGTTCAAAAACGTCATGGATGCGGCGCTTATTATAGACGCTGCCAATCAGGACGTGAATATCAACTTGAAGGCCTTTAAGCGCCATATAGCGGTTCAGTTTCATCTGGATGTCGTAGGCACCGTTTTCGTAAATATCAAAGATAACCAGCGTTTTGGGACGTTTTTTGATAATCTGCCAGCACAGTTCACTGCCGATGGACCCGCCCCCACCGGTCACAAGGACCGTTTTTTCTTTAATGAACCGTTCAATGCCTTCATCATCCAAATTGATTTCATCGCGGTTCATCAAATCTTCAACCTTAACATCCATAACACGGGGACGCACCCCTTCAGTGATTTCGCTCATTAAAGGGAGCCGTTTGATTTTGACGTCTTTTTGTGAAATGGTGGAAACCAAAGACTGTAGACGGCTCAGTTCCATATCCGCAATGGCAATGATGACTTCGCGTACGCGGTAATAATCAATAAAATCAAGCACATCATCAATGGGACTGACCACCGGCAC
>PUMO01000174.1 GCA_003551405.1 Mollicutes bacterium
ATAATCTTGCAATAAAAAAGTCATTTCCCTTAAGGACTGGGAAATGACTTTGTTTTTATTTTAGCGCTTTAATGATTGCTTGTGCAAATACAGGAAGGTCTTTTGGGGTTCTTGAGGTGATGATATTACCATCTGTAACCACCGCTTGATCAACAAATGTGGCTCCGGCATTTTCAAGATCAACTTTGAGTGTGTGAAAACCAGTCATGGTTCTCCTGCTTAAGTCGATACTGGAAATTAGTAACCATGCGCCATGACAAATCGCAGCGATCGGTTTATTCTGTGCATTAATCGCATTTGTAAAGGCGATGGTATCGGCATTACGGCGCATGTAATCAGGAGAAAAGCCACCAGGAATAATGAGCGCATCATAATCTTTCGCGTTCACCTCGCTGCTTGCCTTGTCACTGGTTGAGGGTAGGCCGTTTTTGCTTTTGTAGGTTTCGCCGGCTTTTGAGCCAATGAGATCCACCTCGAAGCCTGCTTCTTGCATACGAAAATAGGGGTAGAGCAACTCTTTATCGTCATAATAATTTTCCAACAAAATTGCAATGCGTTTCATATGTAGCCTCCTAAGTAAACGATTTACACTCATTATAATCGATTCATGGCTAAAAAGTAAAAAGTTGTACATTCACGCCAAATGTTCGATGACATCCGCGTAAGCTTGCAATGCTTTCTTACCATCTTCACTTAATGCATAGACACCGCGTGAAACGCGTACAAACCATGCATAATGGTTATCTTGTAGCACACGCGTTGTTTTCATCTCCCCCGTATAATCAACAATATCTTTTAAAGGTTTCTCTCCATCTTTTAAAAAGTATGCAATGCGCAAAGCGAGCTCACGGTATGAAGTGATGATTTTAGTGCGTGTCACGCCCCCTTCATTGATAGCCGTTTGTCTTAAAAGGAACTCCTTTTCAAGTTTTCGCCTTTTCTTTGCATCTTTTCTTGGTGTAGGAAGGGCTGGGTCCACCAAAAATGTGATATGGTCATTGTCAACATCCACCAGCATTAATCCCAGGCCCAATCGCTTGGTAATGGTTTGTTTTTCTTTAAAGGTTTTTGAACGCAAGGTTTTTTCAGTAGGTTTTGGAATGGCTAAGTATACATAATCGGATAATTTTTGTCTCTCACTGCCTTGATAAATGAGTGAAATGGAAAAACTGGTTTTCATTTCTACAAGCAGTGTTTTATTGTCCTTTTTTGCCATGATATCGACACTGTTGACTTCCGCTTTAACGCTAAATCCCAGTGCATTCAATTGCTTTTTGATTACCGGAAACATTGCGGTTTCTTGCATGTGTCAACCCTCCATCCATTTGGTTTATTCTACCATGTTCCTAAGTGGGTGCAAGCGCAATCCCATAATTGCACGTGTCAATATGTCTTGTATAATGACAGTGCATATAAAAACTGTTTTAGGAGGGGGTTTGTGGATAAGTCAAACCCAATTGTGGCGTTTTTAGAGGGTGAATGGCAATGTGAAACAGTGCGCGTATGTGACGGAGAAATTTCTAAAAATTCGTATGAAGAAACCATGCGTAAAATTGATGAGCATACACTTGAAAAAGACAGCCTACGGTATTATGAATGGGAAGGATTTAACCAAACCAATGGAACGTTCCTTAGAAGATGGCACCGTCACATTGGTCCAGGATGCTTTTGTGGCCACAGGGACGCTTAAAGGCAATGTAGTGAATTTATCAGGAAAAACTGAGGATAACACGCATCATATGTTAAAGATGGTGCTCATGGACAATGTGTTTATCTACCATTCAGAAGTGTGGAAAAAGGATATGATTGTGGACACGCAATGGGCACATGTACGTCGTTTGAAAGAATGAACTTTCTTTTTTTATAAAACTAAGCCATTTAATTATAATTTTTACAAAATGCTTTATTCATTGTTGTGTCATTGTTATGATGACGGTGTAGAAACAATCATGTTTCCACCAAATCATAAATTTCTTAGGAGGATTTTTTGATGAATGTACTTATTGTATATGGGAGCACAACAGGCAATACAGAATCCGTTGCGGAAATGATTAAAGAACATATTGCACATGATGCAGAAGTTGTGGATGTGACGGAAGTTGACCTTGAAGCATTGAAGCAAGCAGATTTAGTTTTGTTTGGTGCTTCAACTTGGGATCTTGGCGGCATACAGGAAGATTTTGAAGAATTCATGGAAGAACAATTTTCTAAAGACTTACTTGAAGGCAAAGACGTCGCTGTCTTTGGGTGCGGAGATTCTGAATCCTATCCGGATGACTTTGCTACTGCAACGGATCAAATTGTTGATGAAGCTAAGAAAAATGGTGCCAACATTGTTGCGGAAACGTTGAAAGTGGATGGCGATGTTGAAGACAATGAAGAGGCCATCATTGAATTTGCCTTACAGTTTTAATCATTAATATTTTCTGATAAAAACGGCCAAACGCCTTTTATAGGTGTTTGGCCGTTTTTTTACGTGTATTCGGTATCAGAAGACGTTTGTAGGCGTTTAAGTAAACTTTCTATTAAAAGCACAATCAAAATAATAATGATGGTCCATGCGAATACATCGGCATATTGGATGTTGATGCGTCCCAAATAAAGCATGCGTCCAATGCTGATTTGTGTCTGGGCGATGAATTCTGCCATGACTAAGACTTTAAATCCGAGCCCAACACTTTGGAACAATCCAGTTTTAATGTAAGGCAGTGCGAGCGGAAAATAGACATAAAGTAATTTCTTTGATTTGTTGACCGCTTCAATGCGCGTGGCATGAACCAACTGCGTATTGACATTGATCACACCATGCGCCGAAGCTTCAAACATAATTGGGAAAATGATGAGAAAACCGATGATATAGACGGCTTGTTGTTGTCCGTATAATATGAGTATGACAACAATTAAGGACGCAACAGGCAAACTGCGTAAGCCTGTAACCACTGGACGCAACAACGTATAAACCGTTTTGGAAAAACCGGCAATGACACCTAAAATAATACCGATGAACAGTGAGGTTGCCAACGATATAAGTAATCGAAATAATGTAAAAAGAATGATTCGATACGTTTCAATTTGGCTTAATAGGGTGGTAAGCGACGCCCATACATTGGCCGGAAAAGGGAATAAAGTTGCATTATCCACCATGGTTGCTCGGATTTGCCAAATGATGAGTAAAGTACCAAGGGTGATGGTGTATAGAGTGATCTCTTTAATTTTAGTCATCTAAATCGACAGATCGATAAAAGTCATCATCTGGCAGACTTCCACCGATTAAATCTGCTTCAAGTGAAAGAATTTGCTCAAAAAAGTGTTCCACATCACCGGTGGATTCCGTACTGGTTTGTAACCGGAGGTTGCTTCTGGGGATTGCGTTTTGCATCACAGGTTCTGGAAATGGATAATCAAGTGATGCGGCATGCGAGGCCATGGTTTCAGGGTCATCATTTGCAAGGTCAATGGACGCTTTTAACCCATCAAGATAAGTTTTCAGCGCATCATCGCTCACATCTTCATGAACAAATAGTCCGGCTTGAGGATAGCCTGCTTTGTCAAATGTATCGTACCAAGCGTCTTGCAAATCAATGAATGAAAGGGAGTCATCAATTTGTGTCTGTTGAACACTGAGTGCTGGCTCGGCCAGCAATACGATATTTTGTGAATCACTTTGGAGTACCCCTCCAGCAGCGTCCACACTATCAACATAATCAATTGTGGGATGATCATCAAAATCATGGCTATCAAGTAATGTACGCACAATGATATCTGGTACTGAATTTTGTCCGAACAAAGTGATTGTTTCGCCTTCTAAATCATCGAAATTGTCAATCGTTTTTCCGCTTGCCAAATATAAATTGCCAAAACTTACAACTGCAGCCAATTGATAGGGTGTGCCTGATTGATATAAATTCGCACCCTGATTCGTTGGCGCAAAGATTAAGTCATGACTTTCACTGCCGAAAGCACTGACCAGCATATCCGGCCCAGCAACGACGTCCACTTCATATTCGAGAGGTTCAATATAATCGGAGTCAAACTCGATCAATACTTGCGACAGTGATGGTGCGCCATTAGGCGCAATGGCACTTAAGGATTCTTCCTCCAATTCTGCTTCACATGCTGTAAGCACGCTTAGCGTTAACGCTAACAATAATACAATATATTTTTTCATTCTACACCTCCTAGTCATTATGGTATACTATACATGTCGATAATAGGTGTAACATATATCACAGGAGGGTATAATGGAAAAAATTTTTTCGATACCGATGTTTCGCTCGAAAATATCTAAGCCATACCACTACCGAGAAAATGAAATTGTTTGTACGGAAAGTAGTTATTGTAGTCAAGTTGGTTTTATTATCAAAGGGGAACTTGAACTTATTCACTACACCCTTCATGGTGATGAAGTGACGTTGGCGACGCTTAAGGAAAATAATATGTTTGGTGATTTTTTAGTGTTCACTGACCAGCCTTTTTATCCTGGGACCCTTGTTGTAAAAAAAGCAGCGGTGATTCGTTTTTTAGACCGAGACAAATTAAATGCTTTATTGCGCGAAAGCGAACAGTTTCGCCAATTATTTCTTACCCATATCAGTCAAAAAGCAATGACGATGAACCGGCAGAATAAATTATTGCTTCAACCGACCATTCGTGAAAAAGTGCATTACTATATAGCCAGAGAAGCCACTACGTATAAACCGAAAGTTCGTTATAAAAACAAAACGGCCCTAGCAAAAACAATGAATGTTCAAAGACCCTCTTTGGTTAGAGAACTCAAAAAAATGAAGGCCGAAGGCGTCATCGATTATGATGCGTCCTATTTATGGTTTGTCCAACGATAATAAGTAAGGCTGTGTTACACAGTCTTTTTTTATGGAGTCTTCAACGGTTTGACACATCATGTAAGCGCTTCTATACTGAAACATAGGAAAGATTTCAATCATAATATAGAAAAGAGGTGTTTCAGTGTTAGAAAGTATTTTAAGCAAATATCCTAAAGAACAAGACATGCTGATTGAAATTTTACTCGATGTGCAAAATCAAAAGACTGATCAATATCTAAGCGAAGCGGAAATTGAACAGATTGCATCCTATTTGTCGCTTCCTACCGCACATGTTAGCAGTGCTGTAAGTTTTTACACATTTTTTTCAACACAAAGGCGCGGCGAACATGTTATTCAGGTGTGTAAGGATGTCCCCTGCTATCTTAATGATAGCGACAATTTGGTTGATACCATTCAAAAACAACTGGGCATAGGGATGCATGAAACGACTGAAGACGGTATGTTCACATTAGAACCGACAAGTTGTCTCGGAATATGCGATGGTGCGCCGGCCATGCGGATTGGTGAACACACCTACACCAAGCTAAACAAGGACAGGGTGACGGCACTACTTGCTGAATATAGGGGGAAACGTTGATGGAACAAAAACTACTTACCAAACACATCCCGGGTATGGATCCTATGAATATTCAAGCGTATCTTGATGTGGAAGGCTATCAGTCATTTTTTAAGGCATTTAAAACACAGCCGCTTGACATTATCGGTGATATTGAAAAATCCAAATTGCGCGGACGCGGTGGTGCTGCTTTTCCAGTGCACATCAAAATGATGTCAATGGCTAAACAAAAAGAAACCACACGTTATATCATTTGCAATGCGGATGAAGGTGAACCTGGAAATTTTAAAGATCGTTATTTGATGGAAAATAATCCACACCAGTTATTGGAAGGCATGTTGATTGCGGCGTATGCAACGCGCGCAAATAAAGGGTACATTTATATACGAGGAGAATTTGATACACCCATTAAGATTATGCATGAAGCCATTAGGCAGGCTAAAGCACACGGTTTGCTTGGAACCAACATTCAGGGAAGTGGCTTTGATTTTGATCTTGAAATAAGAAGTGGGGCCGGATCATATGTTTGCGGTGAAGAATTTGCGCTGATTGAGTCCATCGAAGGTAAATCCGGGCGCACACGAGTCAAACCCCCTTTCCCGACTGATGTGGGTCTCTTTGGCAAACCAACACTTATCAATAATGTCGAAACGTTTTCCAATCTTCCATGGATTCTTGCCATGGGAGGTGAGGCGTTTGCCTCCATTGGGACAGAATCTTCTACAGGCACAAAACTCGTGTCTGTTTCAGGCAATGTAAAACATCCAGGTGTCTATGAAGTGCCCTTTGGCGTCCCGATTCGTGATGTCATTGATACACTTGGGGGTGGCACACAAAACGCTCAAAAAATTGGCATGGTCCAACTAAGTGGCGCAAGTGGTCCGATCATTCCGGAATATATGCTTGATTTGACCATCGATTTTGACCGTTTTGAAGACTTTGATTCTAAAACCGGAGCCGGTGCCATCATTGTCATGGATGATCAAAAAGATATGTTTAATATTTTAAAACGGATTTCGGATTTCTTCGAACATGAGTCTTGTGGAAAATGTACACCATGTCGTGAGGGCAATGTCCATATGAGCAAATTGTTGAATAAATTCCTGCAAAGCGATGCGACTGAAAAAGATTTGATGAACTTGGAGTCTTTATCGCGCGTCATGCATCAAACGTCATTGTGCGGGCTCGGACAAAGTGCTCCAACCGCAGTCCTTTCAACACTGAAGTATTTCCGTGACACGTATTTTGACCGGATAGAACATCCGCAAGAAGGGGGGCTTGCTTAATGCCTACAATTACAATAAATAATCAAAAGATTGAGGCTAAAGAAGGTCAAACCATCTTAGAAGTTGCTAAAGATCATCATATAGACATTCCGACGCTTTGTCATTTTCCCGATTTGGATGTCCAATCAGATTGCCGTATTTGTATGAGTGAAATCGTCGGACAGAAAAAATTGGCACCATCATGTTCTACGCCCGTTAAAGAAGGCATGGAAATCAAAACCAATTCACAGCGTGTATATAATGCTAGAAAAACCATTACTGAATTGCTTCTGAGCAATCATGATACCAACTGTACTGCATGTGAGCGCAATATGAATTGTGAACTCCAAACGCTTGCGGACACACTTGGAATTGATGAGAATCGTTTTGAAAACATTTTAGAGCATGAACCAATTGACGACAATAACCCTTCAATAACCCGCAATGCGGATCGCTGTATTAAGTGTGGGCGTTGTATTGAAGTATGTAAAAATGTCCAGGGCATTCACGTGCTTGATTATATGAATCGCTCCCATGACACCAAGGTTGCGCCGGCCCATGGCAAATTTTTAAATGATCAAGTGTGTACCTATTGTGGTCAGTGTGCCAATGTATGTCCCGTCGCCAGCATTACTGAAAAGAGTGATCTTGAAAAAGTGACGCACGCCATTCATGATGAAACTAAACATGTCATCGTTCAAACCGCCCCTGCCACCCGTGTCTCACTCGGTGAAACACTTGGTATGGACAGCGGTTCCATTGTGACCGGTCAAATGGTCGCAGCGCTCAGACGCGTTGGGTTTGATAAAGTCTTCGACACAGATTTCACAGCTGATTTAACCATTATGGAAGAAGGTCATGAATTATTATCACGCGTTAAAGAGGGCGGAAAACTCCCCATGATTACCAGCTGTTGTCCAGGATGGGTCAATTATGCCGAACAGAAGAATCCCGATATGCTTGATCACTTATCGACTGCGAAAAGTCCCCAACAAATGTTTGGCGCGTTAGCCAAAACATATTACGCTGAAAAAGAGCATATTGATCCAAATAATGTTTATGTTGTTTCGATTATGCCTTGTACAGCGAAAAAATTTGAAGCCGCTCGTGAGGAAATGCAAGTTCATAAGGAAACGGCGGATGTTGATGCTGTCTTAACCACACGCGAACTGGGTAAAATGATTAAACGTGCTGGTGTGAATTTCAAAAACATTGGTGAGGAATCTTATGATGCACCATTTGGCATCACCTCAGGTGCTGGCGCTATTTTTGGCGCAACAGGTGGTGTCATGGAAGCAGCTTTGCGCACAGTCAGTGAAGTTGTTAATGAAAAGCCGCTTGAGAAACTTGATTTTGAAGATATCCGTGGCATGGAGGGCATCAAGGAAGCCAGCGTGACG
The DNA here is from genome assembly GCA_003551405.1 of Mollicutes bacterium. Classification (GTDB taxonomy): domain Bacteria; phylum Bacillota_I; class Bacilli_A; order Izemoplasmatales; family Izemoplasmataceae; genus B1SED10-225. The sequence goes on from PUMO01000174.1 coordinate 8,066, forward strand.
CTTGGTGAGAACACATTTAAAGTTGCGGTTGCACACACCCTTTCCAATGCTCAAAAAGTTCTTGATGATATTAAAGCGGGTGTTTCACCCTATGCCTTCATTGAAGTGATGGCCTGTCCCGGTGGTTGCATTGGCGGGGGTGGTCAGCCTTATACCACAACCAATGCTAAACGCCAAGAACGCATAGATGCCATCTATAACGTTGATACAGCCATGAAACTAAGAAAGTCACACGAAAATCCTGCCGTTAATACGTTATATGAAGAATACTTGAGTGAGCCACTTTCTAAACGCGCACATGATTTACTTCACACGCATTATAAACCACGCTAAAACAAAAGCCAGAATGCCTTTTTCAGGTCATTCTGGCTTTTTTATATTTGACACGTTTTATTATTGAGCGCATAGGTTTTATTTGACCGAATAATGAGGCCTTCCTTGATTAACGCATTCATTGTGCGTGATAAGGAAGGTCTTTGCACGTTGAGTTGTGTGGCAAGTGTCTGAATGGATTGAATGGTAATGTGATCGGTTTGTTGGATGCGCATTTGTTGTTCTAAATGCATAATGATTTTTTCTCTTAATGAAGGCTGTTGAAGTACTTTATTGCTGGTAAATATATTTTGAGCCTTGTCACTTAACGTTTCAATAAATGCATCTCTGAATTGCTTATCGTGATTTATGGCCGCTTGTAAATCTTTGCGCGCTAAATAGGACACTTTTGTGTCCGCCTGTGCAATGAGATGGCCTATGTAAAACGGTGTGTTTGATAAGATGAGCACCTCACCAAACGTTTCGCCGGCTTTGATTATGTTCAACGTTGACATTTCTCCGTTATTGTTATAGTGGATGAGCGCCAATGACCCTGTAATGACATATCCTATATAATCACACCGCTCCCCTTCGGAACTGATGATGTATCCTTTAGGGTAATGACACGGCAACATCCAGGAAACGTTTTCAGTATTTTCGTGAAACAATTTCATCACCTCTGTAACTTATGTTACGTTTGTTTTTGTCATTGTATTTTACCATATTTTTGGATGTGTAAGGTGTAATATAAAATATTTTAAAAAATATTCTTACAGGGAGTGATTGAATGTCATCACTATTCGATATGGAATCTTTTGATCAAGATAAGGTTCAATTACTGGATGACTATATTGGCAATTATGTTGCGCAAAATAATTTAGAAGCGCTGATACCCGCGCTTTATAAAGCGCAAACGTTGTTTGGCTATTTACCAGCTGCCCTGCAACGACATATCGCAGAAAAACTTGATTTGCCCAGTGCGCATGTGAACGGTGTGGTTTCGTTTTATGCGTATTTCAGTGAAGTTCCCAAAGGAAAATATGCGATATCGGTTTGTACGGGGACGGCATGTCATGTAAAAGGTGCTTCCGATGTGTTAAATAAAGCAAGAGAAGTGGCTGGTGCACATGGTGAAACAATGAGTGAGGACGGTCTTTTCAGTGTCAATGATGTCAGGTGTATTGGTGCGTGTGGTCTCGCGCCTGTTGTGACCATTAATGGCAAAGTCCACGGAAAAATCGATGCAAAAGATATGGAAAAAATTATTCGAAGCACCAAGGAGACTGAAAATGCTTGAATCATTTGAGGCGCTAAAGAATTGGAAATCAACGATTAAAGAACAGTCCACGCACCGCTTGGAAATACTTGTTTGTGCCGGAACATCATGTTTATCTTCACAAGCGGATGCACTGCTTGAAATGTTCACCCATGAAATTCATGAATACTCACTGGATGCTGAGGTCGTTGTGACCCCCACAGGCTGTTTTGGATTTTGTGGACAGGGTCCGATTTTAAAAATCGAACCGGACAATGTCACGTACGTGCAAGTCGGCGCTGATGATGTGAAGACGATTGTGGATGAACATTTGAATGCTGGACGCATTGTTGAACACTTACTATATGACCCACCCGGTCAGAAACGTTCCACCAGTGAAGCGGGCATGCCTTTTTATCAAAAACAACACCGTGTTGCGCTTAAGAAATGTGGTGTCATTGATCCCAAGAACATTGAACACGCCATTAAGCATAGCGCTTATGAAGCCTTAGGAACGGTGTTGCACACCATGGATAGTGATGACGTGATTGACATCATTAAACAAAGTGGTCTACGCGGACGCGGTGGTGGCGGTTTTCCCACCGGTTTGAAATGGCAATTTACCAGCACCACTCAAGCAGATGAAAAATATGTGGTATGTAATGCGGATGAAGGGGACCCTGGTGCATTTATGGACCGAAGCATCATGGAAGGAGACCCCCATACAATCTTAGAAGCCATGGCAATCAATGGTTATGCTGTTGGGGCTAACAAGGGGTTTATCTATATTCGCGCTGAATATGAATTGGCGACTCAAAGATTATTTAAGGCGCTTTCGGATGCACGCAAACATGGTCTGCTCGGTCAAAATATTTTAGGCAGCGGGTTTGATTTTGACATTGAAATCAAACTTGGTGCAGGTGCTTTTGTGTGTGGTGAGGAGACGGCGCTCATTCATTCCATGGAAGGATACCGCGGAGAACCAACAACAAAACCACCGTTTCCTAGTGATGTTGGTTTTAGAACCTTGCCTACCAATGTTAATAATGTTGAAACGTATGCGAACATTCCTTCAATCATTTTAAAAGGTCAACGCTGGTTTCAATCGATTGGGACTAAAAATTCTAAAGGAACCAAAGTATTTGCACTGGCTGGCGATGTTGTAAATATTGGTCTCGTTGAAGTCCCCATGGGGATTACTGTTAGAGAAATTGTAGAAGATATCGGTGGTGGTGTTGATGGCGATAAAAAGTTAAAAGCCGTTCAAATTGGCGGGCCTTCAGGCGGTGTCATTACGGGGGATGATTTGGATTTACCCATTGACTACGACTCACTGCAATCCGCAGGTGCGATGATGGGAAGCGGTGGACTCATTGTCATGGATGACGATACCGACATGGTTGAAATTGCGAAGTTTTATTTGGAATTCACTGAAGATGAATCATGCGGAAAATGCACACCATGTCGGATTGGGACCAAGCGCATTCACGAAATTTTGCATCGTCTAACCGATATGGAAGGAACGCCTGAAGATTTGGAATTGCTTGAAGCACTTTGTAACAATGTCAAAAACACGTCACTGTGTGGACTCGGTCAATCGGCGCCCAATCCGGTATTGTCAACCATGCATCACTTTAAAAATGAGTATGAGGATTACGCCTACCGACGTAAAAAAACCAGTTATTCAATCGATGCGGACAAATGCATTGGATGCACACGCTGCAAAAAAGTGTGTCCGGTTGACTGTATCAGCGGTTCGGTCAAAACCGTACATGTCATTGATGAATCTGCCTGCATTGCATGTGGAGCATGCGATGATGCATGTCCCGTCGATGCAATCATTAGACCTTGAGGAGGCCACTATGGGTAAAGAATATTCAAGTGTAAGAATCACCATTAACAATATCACTTTAGAAGTTGATCACGGTAGTACTGTCCTGGACGCCGCCAAGCAAGCCGGCATCAATATTCCAACACTTTGTCATTTGGACTTGCATGATCTTGATGCCATCAATCAAAGTGCCAATTGTCGCGTATGTTTAGTGGAAAATGAAACACGTGGCACTTTGGTCCCATCATGTGCTGAAATTGTGCAGGACGGGATGCGTATTCAAACGGATACCAAAAAGGCGGTCCAAGGCAGGCGAACGTCGATGGAACTGCTCCTCAGCAATCATCCGAAAGAGTGTTTAACGTGTGTGAAAAATCTTGATTGTGACCTTCAAGAGCTTTCCAACTCCATGAACATTAAAGATATCCCTTATCAAGGAGAAATGATGAATCATCCAGTTGATGATTCCAGTGGAGCCATCATTAAAGATCCCAACAAATGTGTCATGTGTCGCCGGTGTATGACAATGTGTGATGAGGTGCAAACCGTTGGCGTACTTTCTCCACTTAAACGCGGATTTGATGTATCAGTGGGCACAGCATTTCATTTGGATTTAAGTGAAACAAGCTGTACGTATTGTGGACAATGTGTCAGCGTGTGTCCCACCGCTGCACTTGCTGAACATCCGCATGTACCCAATGTATGGCGCCGGTTGAATAATCCTAACCGTCACACAGTGGTACAGATTGCGCCGGCTGTACGTGTCGCCATTGGCGAAATGTTTGGGTATGAAGCGGGTGAAATTTCAACCGGAAAACTGATCGCGGCGTTGAGGCGACTGGGCTTCGATGGTGTTTTTGACACCAAGTTTGGTGCGGATTTAACCATTGTTGAAGAAGCCAATGAATTTCTTGAGCGCTTAAATAATGATGGGCCCCTCCCCCTTTTAACATCGTGTTGCCCTGCATGGGTTAATTTCATTGAGCAGAAATATCCGGATTTGCTTGATATTCCATCAAGCTGTAAAAGCCCACAAAGCATGGTTGGCAGTTTATCAAAAACATACTATGCAAAGACCATGGGCGTTGACCCACAAAATATTCGCATGGTAGCTGTGATGCCGTGTGTGGCCAAAAAAGCAGAAGCGGCCCGTGATGAGCTGGCATATGGTGAGCAAAGAGATGTTGATTATGTGATTACCACACGTGAACTTGGGGCCATGATTAAAGAAGCTGCGATTGACTTTAATAACTTGCCGGATGACAGCTTTGATGATATTTTGGGTGAATCAACCGGTGCCTCAAGTATTTTTGGCACCACCGGTGGCGTTGTTGAAGCAACCGCGCGTACAGCCTATGAGAACGTGACAGGCAAGACACTTGAAAATGGTGAATTTGAAACCATTCGATGGATGGAAGGCTTGCGTAAAGCGTCGGTTACTTTAAACGGCCGTACCATCAACATTGCCGTCGCCCATGAACTCAAAAACGCACGAAAACTACTTGATAGCATCCGTTCAGGTGACAGTGACCTTGATCTGATTGAAATCATGGCGTGCCCCGGTGGGTGTATTGGTGGCGGTGGTCAGCCGTTTCACCATGGTGATATCAATGTGCTGAATAAACGTCGTGAGGCTTTATATACACTTGATAAAAACAATGTGCGTAGAAAAAGTCATGAAAATGAACAAGTTAAAACGTTATATCAGAAGTTTCTTGGCGATATTGGTGGCCAAAAAGCCCATGAACTTTTACATACTTCTTATTCTAAAAAACTACGTATATAATCAAAAGGTCATCAATTTGATGACCTTTTTGAATGAGTTTATCAGTGACTAATGGAGTTGATCGTAGTAATATTTCAGTGTATTTGCGGAATGTTTGAGTGACGCTTTTTCAGATTCGTCGAGTGAGAGCTCAACAATATGGTGGATGCCATCTTTGTTGATGACGGCGGGCAGACCAATGTATATATGTGCACAATCGTATTCACCTTGGTTTAACACACTGAGTGGAAGAATGCGGTTTTCATTATTGATAATTGCGGATGTGATTCTAACCAAGCTTATACCAATTCCGTAATAGGTCGCGCTTTTGCGTGCAATAATTTCACCGGCGGCGTTTTTGACGCGCTTGGCAATGTGGTCCAAATCTTCAAAGTTGATCGCGTGCATGCTTTTGATAACATCTTTGATGGGCTTGGCCCCAACATAAGCATTAGACCATACCACAAATTCACTTTCACCGTGCTCGCCCAATATATATGCATGCACATTGCGCGTATCAATGTTAATTTGGTGGCCTATTTCATAGCGAAGTCTGGCGGTATCGAGACTGGTGCCGCTTCCGATGACTTTTTCTTTAGGAAGTTGTGATGCATCATAGACAATTTGTGTCATGATATCCACTGGATTGGACGCGACCAGTAAAATCCCTTTAAAACCACTTTCCATAATACTATGGGTGATGCTTCGCATAATGTCTGCGTTTCGATCCAACAAATCCAGACGGCTTTCATCTGGCTTTTGATTGACCCCTGCGGTAATGACCACTAAGTCGGCATCCTTACAGTCGCTATAGGTCCCTGCATATATGTTCATATGACGCGGTGAAAAGGGGATACCATGATTTAAATCCATCGCTTCGCCCTCAGCACGTGAATCATCAATGTCAATTAATACCAAATCAGATACCACACCTTGGTTTAAGAGTGCATAGGCATAAGACATGCCCACAAGGCCAGTACCAATAATAACAACTTTTGATTTCATAATCGCCTCCTTGAAACTCATTGTATCAACTGAGCTTTAAAGGGAGGGCGCATGTGCACTAGATTACAAATAATCAGTCAATTATCCATTCCTTCATGCTTTTTTATGCAAAGAAAGCCTATTTTTTAGCGCGGGTCCGAATGACAACATGGTTTATGTTTGCTTATAAATTGTTAAGTGTTATGGGATATGATACACTTTGATTAACAAACAATTGGAGGGGTATTATGGAACGTAAAGTTGTATTTTGGAAACGTTTTGCGTATAAAGAATCAGGCTATAAAGTCCTTGAAATTTGTGATGACGGGACGGCCTTATTGCGCACATTTGAAAATCAAAAGGATGAAGACTGGCTCTATAAAGAAGTAGACCAGGATGAAACCCCGCTTCAAGGGAAAATTCTTATCGAACATGTCGATTTTGGTGAAGACGGCAAGATTAAAGAAGATGCATTGCCAAACAAAGTTAAGACGATGGAAACCTATGAACTCAAAGACTTCGCATCAGCGCGTGACCGTGTGCAAACCCGTCAAAATTTAAGTCTTTCTACGCTTAAGGAAGACTATCATTCTATTCTTGTGCTTGAGCCTTCAAGCATTCCAGAACACATTAAGAATTTATTGCCGGATACTAGATTCCCCATTATTAAATTCCGTTATGAGAACGATAAAGGCGTGTTGCTTCGCAAAGAAAAACCGAGACGGCTTGAAACGCGGTTCATCCCAGAATTAAACGAAACCATTTATTTTTACTTGGATACGGGTCAAGAAAATTTAACAACCACAGGTGACAATATCTTTTCTATCGATACAAAGCACTGTGAACCGGGATTCTGTGAAACGGACTTTGATGCGTACATTCAAAACATGGTGAAAGATATGAAAGCGAATTTAAAGCAATATCATGATTTATTTGTCAGACAACGTAACCGTATGGCGATGCTTGATACCGATGTCATCGGGGATTTGTATCCTCGCTAAACATAATTAAAGCACAGACTCAAAGTCTGTGCTTTTTTAATCGATGAACGCCTCGTAATCCAGTGGATGTTTATCCGTGTAGGATTTAATCAAAGCGTGCGCTTCTTTATGATTGAGTGGAATGTCGACATATTGATTGTAACGATTTCTGATATGAATGCATTTTAAATAATCAATGCGTTTGCGATAAGTTTGTTCATAGGCACGTTTGTAGAGGTTGAGCTGCAATGTTAAGCGTTCATGGTTTAAATGGCGACTGCGCTTAATATTGGTGATACCAAGGCCCTTAATATAAGGTGAGCGTACCACCATGTCAAACCGGCCTGCCGCAATGACCACACCGCTATCATATAAGAGTACAATCGGCTGTGTGTGAACGGCGTCAAGCTGGTGTTGGCGCTTGAGGGCGATATAACTTTGCATTTCCTTGTGATAGGTCTTTAGCCCTTCCGTTTCGTAGTTCATAATCATCCGTTTAAGATCATTGCCGCTTTTGGCGGCCTTTTTTAATATCTCAGCATCGACCTTTGGTGCACGGGAAGGGGACATGTCATCGATCATTTGTGTAATGCTTGGGACGTGACGTCCGTCCACTATGTATTGATGGTTTTCACTGTCAAATAAAACGTCGTGCGCATTGATTCGATATGTTTGCATGCTTTTTTCCTCCAGTATTTTTCATTATAGCAAAGGTGAAAACAATATAAAAATTTATAGTAAATTATTTAAGCATTTTAGACGAAATGAACTACATTATATGATAGTATTAACGCAATTAAGGAGGTTATTATTATGCGTAAAAAACTATTGTTAAGTTTAAGTGTATTTTTAGTGTTGTTCTCTTTGGCCGCTTGTGGCAACGGGGATGATGAAGTGGAAGACACCCCCGATGATGAACTCCGTGAGTTTACACTTGAAGAGCTCTCCGAATATGATGGTGAAGATGGGGCCGATGCCTATGTTGCTGTTGATGGGTATGTTTATGATATGACAGATTCAGCCCAATGGACGGAAGGATCGCATCAAGGCCAAGTTCAAGCGGGACAAGATTTAACAGAAGAAATTGACAACAATGATCGTCATGGTCGTGAAATGCTTGATCGTGTGCCACGTATTGGCATCTTGGTAGAATCATCGGATGAAGAAAATTCTGATAACGATGATGACAATGGTGGTTATTAATCTTTTGAACGGTGATGCAAACGATATTGCTCACCGTTTTCAGTCTTTACGATAGGAGGACATTATGAAATTTATCAAAGAATCGTATAAAGGCATTGTTTTTCTTTTGGTATTGATGGTTGTCAATGCTCTGCTTTGGTTAACTGCAGAACCGATCATTGATCAGTCACTTCAGAGCACCATCGCGCAAGTATTGGGCGCAACCCTATTACTTGGGTTTACAATGGTGTTTTTCCTCTCCACAAAAAATCGTGTGGTGAACTGGCTCTTTGGTGGGCTTGAAAATGTCTATTTTGCGCACCGGTGGTTAGCGATGTTCTCTTTTCTATTTATATTTGTACATGGTCAAACCACGAATTTGATTATTCAGTATTACCGAGATGTTCCCTTGAGCGCTGCGTCAATGGGACCATGGGCAAGGAATTTATTTATTGGGCTCATTGTGATGGCGTTACTTGCTAAATATATGAAATATGAGCATTGGCGACTGATTCACCGTTTCATGGTCGTGCCGTATGTGCTTGCTTTTTATCATGCGGTGTTTATCAGTTCATATGATTTGGTGTCACTGAGTCCGCTTGGCATTTGGACAATGTCCTTGGGTGTCGTTGGGGTCAGTTCAAGTGTTTATATGATTGCGATTTATCGCAAAACTGCTTTCAAACATAAAGGCAGCGTCGTCTCTAAAAATATTCTGGCCGGTGATGTGACTGAGATAGAGATCGATTTAGGTGAAACGCTTGATTTTAAGACCGGTCAATTCGTTTTTATTAAAATTAACAAATCGCCATTTGATGGTGTGCCCCATCCCTTTTCAGTTTCTGGTGGTAAAGATACCCGTATCTTTTTTACCATTAAGGCACTGGGGGACTATACAGAAGATTTAAAAACACACCTTGAAGAGGGTGACACCGTAGAAGTAACTCGTGCGTATGGTCACATGACGTTTGATGATTATCCTTCGCCTCAGGTGTGGATTGCCGGCGGCATCGGTATAACGCCGTTTTTGTCCCATGTTCGAAACATGGATCCACCTAAACAAAAAATTACGCTTTATTACTCAGTAAAAGAAAAAAGTGAGGCGGTTCATCTCGATTTATTTCGTCGAATGGATCAACAATATGAAAATTTCAATTTTGTTTTTTCTGAGAGCGACAAGGATGGGTTTTTCAGTGTGAACGATTTTGATTTGAGTGATGCCCCCCATGTGATGATGTGTGGTCCGCTTCCCATGGCTAAAGCGCTTAAAAAACAATTCGCACGAATTGATGATCACCAGGCCTTGACCTATGAAGCGTTCAGTTTTACTGGCACCCTGGTAGAAGACACGGTTGCTTATTTTAAACGGTTAATCAAAAAATTCAGAATGAGATTTTCACAACAATAGTGATTAATAGAATTCAAGGAAATACGTGAACGTTTTATTTTGCAATTCAATCAACGAATATATACTTATTCGAATGTAGGGGAGATGAAATAATGAGTAATACTAAAGACCGTGCCAAAGGCGCGCTGATGGGAACATTTATTGGTGAAGCGCTTGGTGTAGGTCCGCATTGGTACTATGATTTGGATGCACTCCGCGAAGCTTTTGGTGAGTGGATAGATGATTATAAAACGCCTAAGAAAGGGCGTTACCATGAAGGGCTCAAGGCAGGAGAGTTGAGTCAGCAGGGTTGGATTGTTAAAAAAATGGCGGAGTATGTGGTAGAAAATCAAGGCTATGACCGTGAGAGTTTTTTAAAAACTATGGATGATTCTATTCTTCCTTACGTTCATGATAATCCGCTTAAAGGCATTGGTGGCTATACATCACAGATGATGCGTCATCTTTATCAGGCTCGTAAAAGAAATAACGAACCCTGGGGAGAGATTGCGAGTATTGCGGATACGACCGAATCACTTGAACGAAATATCCCCCTGGCGATTTATTACGCAAATGATCCAAAAGCACTCGCCAATCATATTGCGGAAAATACTGCTTATACCCAGCGTGATAACATGGTGGGGTCACTGACAGTGGCTTTTAACGTTGTGCTTGCCGCGCTTATAAAAGGTGAAGCACTGGACAGCAAACTAAGCAATACGCTGATGAAAAAAGTTTATCGTAAGGAACTGCCCTTTTTTGCGGTGACGAGTGAAGGGCTTAATAAACCCATGGTCGGCCGTGATGTGAGCAGTTCTGAAGGGCTTTTTGCCTCACCAGATGGCCTTTTGTCGCCGTCGCACATGGCACGGGCAGCCAGTGACCCATCGATTGTGATTGAACCTGCCTGGAAAGCATCGATTGTCTATGGCATGCCATGTGCCATTTATCATATGTTGCCGGCCAGTTATTATTTGGCCGCCCGTTTTAAGGATGATTTTGAAAGCGGCGTGCTTCATGCCATCAATGGGGGTGGGCAAAATCAAGTCCGAGCCATGTTAGTGGGCGCATTAATTGGTGCTCAGGTAGGTTTTGAAAAAATTCCCAAGCGTTTTATCACCGGTTTAAAAGACCATGAATCGTTAAGTGAACTGGCTGATCGACTGGTTGCCCACTTAATTTAATTCTATGCACATTTCGTATTTTCCTGACTTCACGGCGTTCGTTCAATGGATTGAGCTGTTTAAAAATGGTACGTAAGGGGCCATTTTCAATATTTCATAAAAAACCACGTTGCTACTCAAGTAGTCAACGTGGTTTTTTAACATTACGGTTTGTCTACAGGTTTAATGAAAATCATTGTGTTTTTAAGTGTGTTGCATTAATCGTCTTTCTTTTTATGAAAGGGATTATCACCGGTATATTCATCCTTGAATGCTCGGTGGTGTATTGCTTGGGCATGAACGCCACGGGAGGTGATTAATAAAATTAGAACCACCATGGCGAGTATAATTGTATAAACTTCAAGATAAAGTATGATAGCGACGGCTGGGAGGGAAAAAGCCGCAAAGATCAAATCGATTTCCAAATCCCTTGAAAACAAGGAAATAATAAAGAGCGCAATAAGATAAACAACTAAAAATAAAGGGTTTATCAATGTAAATCCACTCATCAAAATCACAATGCCCACCCCATTGCGAAACCCTTTGAACATATTAAAATTATACGCAATGTTCGCGAGTAAAATGGCACCCCACGCAAGGCTTGACCATCCATTCACGTTTGAAGCAATTAAAACTATCGAAATCCCCTTAATGGCATCCATTAAAATCATGAAGAAAAACGGTTTTGTTTTACAGAATGCAGCATGTAATCAGGATCTACGACATCGCTTCTGACAAAATCTAGATCACTTTTTGATATGAATGCTTTTAGTGCCCATTCATTAGGGAAAGACGCAATTAGTACACTGATGAAAAATACCCCGAAATTAATCACACAATCCCGCCATCTGACTCATTTTACCATACATAATATAAAAAAGATGCCAAGTAAAAATGCATGCGTTCGGATACTAAGCTTGAAAAACAAGGCACACGATTAAGCTGTCAGTTGGTTCTCTGGCACTCTTGTATTTCTTAAAATAATCCATCCTAACAGTATGGTTTAGGTTCGTTAGTTCGAATCAAACGCATACAGAGGATTTCTATTGGGAATTAAACATTATTCTTAGAAATCGTTTGATTGTTAATGCCGATGTTAATTGGTTTTATGCTTTAATGGCATTCTTTTTCTCAATCCCTTTATATAAAAAAGGTAGAGCTATGAAAAAACATAACTCTACTTTTTTAATTACTTTTCGTTTTAATTGAATACTTTTGTGTGAATTTTTTATGTTACTCTTTTTTCCCCCAAGGAAAAATCATCGGAACACGTGACTTGTAATCTTGCCAGCCGTCGTATTTTTCCATGTGTTTTTCTAAAAGCGGCGTGGAAATTTTGATTAATACCACACTCATTATAAGTGGTGAAATGATTAGCGCCAGATAGAAAATCAAGGATATTTCGCCACCAATGAGCGCGAACCCAGTGAGATAAAGGCCAATCCAAATTAGAATTTCACCAAAATAGTTGGGATGTCTCGTAAGTGACCATAGCCCTGAAGTCATGAGCGTCCGTGTGCCTTTTTGGATGTGTCTGCGAAGTTGTTCATCACCAACGATTTCAAACACGAGTCCAATCGCTGCAATCAATAGACCGGCGATTGCTAAAAGTGTGATTGGATCATCAAACGAAAATGCATTGAATTTAATCACGAAGTAACTGGCTGAACCTACTGTGAAATTGATGATACCTTGAATCATAAATACACGGAAAAATGCTGTGATGACGACTTTATCGCCCCATTCTTTGCGCCATTGCTGGTAGCGAAAATCTTCTGGTTTTCCGTAATTGCGTTTGAGGAGACGCCCACTTAGACGCACACCCCAAACAGTGATGAACCCGACGATAATGTAAGATAAAAGCGTAGGATCATCTGTGATCAGTAGCGTGGTCCATGCGCCAATCACAAAACCAAAACCCCAGCCAATATCCACAATGGAGTTGTTTTTTATGATTTGCGCAACAATAAAGAAAACAGTAAAATATGCAAGTGTTACAAGTAAGGGGATAAAGAGTCCGCCTTGAGCGAATTCACTAAACCCACGCGTCGCAATCGCAGTAATGACTGCGAATAAAATAGGATAAATAATTAAGCGTCGTTTGTCCATAATATCACCTTCCAAAATTATCATATCATGGATATTATTCTTTAAAATGAAAAGTGCTTATTTTTGTTTACTCAGTCGTTGATATCAGTCGTTTGATGATGTGAAGGAAGGCAATGTAAACGAAAAATCCACTAGCAATAAGCGGTGCAGTGCTTTGCGTTAAGCCACCATCAATATAGGGGCCATCATACACAAATATAGAACTAAGTCCAAAAATGAGCGCAAGAACCAAAAAGCTTATGATGTTTTTGCGGATGGTGTCTTTGGTTCCAATGTAGGCATCATTAAATATGGACCGGGTGATATAATACATGCCGGGAATAACAATCAAAATGATCGTTTCGCTGATCGGGTCAGCCCAAGAAATCTCAAAATTTGACTTAATGAGTGCATTTACCAGTAACAATCCAAATACAATCATTAAAGCGTGGTGACTCAAGCGGTAATTAACAAATGTTTGACGTTCATCCCAGTTTGGTTTCTTCATGGTTATCATCCTCCCAAAATAATGTGTCCAGTGATGTTTCAAGTACCTTCGCAATGCGAAGGCAAAGATTAATGGTGGGGTTATAGTCCCCTTTTTCAATCAAGTTGATGGTTTGTCTGCTTACACCCACTTTTTCTGCAAGTTCCGCTTGCGTTAAATCTTTCATGGCACGTACACTTTTCATTGTTAAGTTTTTTCCCACAGCATCACCTCATTCTAGGGACAATATAAAATATTATTTAATAAATGTCAAATAAATATTACATAAAGTCATAAAAAAACACCAAAATGGATTTGGTGTTTTTAATGGCTGTTCATATGTGTTTTACTGAGCCAGGGCATGTGTTTTGGCGTTTTCTTGCGTAAATATGGCGTCATCCAGCTCATTTTCACTGCGCGCAGTCAGTGAGGCGCTAACCAAGGTTCCTGTGATGTTGATGGCAGTACGTCCCATATCGATTAGGGCATCAACACCAATGACAAGTCCAATGCCCTCAAGCGGCAGTCCAAGCGCCACAAGCACAACACTCGCTGCAATTGAAGCAATGCCGGGGACACCAGCAATACCGATTGATGCAATCATGGTGGTTAAAATGATGATGAGATAATCGGTCGCAACCAGTTCAAGGCCGAATGCATTGGCGGTAATGATGGCAACGAAGGCCGGGAACATGCCACCGCATGCATTCATACCAACGTTTGCGCCCAGTGGGGATGCGAAACTGGCGATTCGCTGTGAGACCCCGTTACGCTCATGGAGACTGCGGATGGTCAGGGGCATGGTACCCAGAGAGCTTTGAGAGGCAAAGCCAACAATTTGTGCAGGATAAACATTTTTAAGAAATGTCACAGGGTTCATCTTTCCTTTAAACCAAACAAGCGGTAATTGGACCAGCAATAAGAATAATGCCATGGTCAAATAAAAAACAATGATGTATAACCCAAGCGCTTGTAGGGTTGAAAGGTTGTTGCGTCCGGTTGCGTTCGCAATGAGTCCAAACACACCATAAGGGGTGAAGCGAAGCACCATTTTAGTGATTCTGATCATGATAGTGTGAAGGCTTTCTATGAATGACGCAAACACTTCCACTTTATCGTTATTGCGTTTGCGTTCACCATTGATGCCTAAAGCGATGAACAGTGCAAAGATAATGACTGGAATCATTTGATTCTCAGCCATATGAGCAATGATGTTGCGTGGGAAGAAATCAACAATGACGTTTTCAAACGGAACGATTTCTCGTGGTGAGTAATCAATTCCTGTTACATCAAAACCGGCCCCCAAATTAAATAGTGTGCCCATAGCGAGCGCAAACACGGCACCCATGGCCGTTGTGATCATCAACCAAAACACCACTTTGATGCTGATGCGTTTCATCTTTTCAGTTTTACCAAGCGTAATGAAACTTTGGATGATCGATGTGAATACAAGTGGTACGACAATCATCATAATCAGTGAGACATAAATGCTTCCAAGGGATGCAAGCACTGTCGCACGCTCTTTAAAGATGCTTCCGATTAAGACACCAAGTACAAGTCCCACAAGGACCCGAATGGAAAAATGCACTTTATATTTTGCAAGAAGCCATAGACATGCGATGACCCCCGCAGTTAGTAAGTATAGTAAGCCCATTTGCCATGAATCAATTGCCAAGTTGTCAAACATGTTATCACTCCTTCAAATTGTATTTTGTTAAACAAACTTAACAGACACAAACATACAAGAAGTGTTGTGTAGTGTCTTACATTTCATGAATTTTTCTAAATAGTCTCATATTGTATGTGTTAATTAGAAAGTCTGTTGCATGAAGAAACACAAAAAAATAATAGGTAAACCCCTGAAACAAGGCTATAATAAAGATGGTTTTTCTTTAAAGAGAGGGTGTAAACCATGCGTATAATTAAGGTGTTTTTAAAGCATTCAATTATTATGGGTGTTATCATTGCTTTTTTTATGGTGGGGCTTTATATTGCCAGTCATTTCACACCCCTGCATCCTGATGCTTACGTTGATGGGGCTTTAAGTGTTGTGCTTGTATATGCGGGTGTGATTGGTGTCTTGTTTTTTATGTTTGTTGTTAAGCGTTATATCGTTTTGCCCATGGATGACCCACGCCACGAGGGATTTCGCAAGATGCTCAGTTTAGCCATGATGCGCATGCAAAGCTTGACATGGTTTGAAATGGTTGCACTGATTTTCCTTTTCTTGACGTTTGTGAACAGTGTGATGATGATTGTTGGAATGGACACACCTAAAGTTGGTACTTTTGCGTATGTGCACCTGCTGATTCGAATGTTTTTGATCAGTGGGGTTGTAACGCTTGTCATGTGGGAAAGCGTTTGGCTATATATAAGACGGTTTATTGGTTATAAAGACCATGGTTGTCATACTCTTATAAATGAAGGGCGCGCCAATGTTTTCATTGATGTTGCCAAACGCTTCACCTTACTGACAGTGGGTGGGTCGTTAATGATTATCGGCTTTTCTCGCTGGTTTAGTATTCAAGGCGGACGTCCCCTTTATAGTGCGCTTGTTTTACTTGCGCTTGCCTTGGTAATTGGTGAGGTTATTATAAAGCAAATGAAAACGCCTCAGACGTAAATGGCTTATTTACTCGCTGTTTTGTATTTGGGTTTACGTAAAGATGCCAATGGGGTATAGTGTAATTACACGCCAAGTTATGATTAAAGGAGTATTTGATGAGCAATCCATACGATTTTGAAGGATACATTGGCCAAAAGAAACAAGACGATATGTCACAACAAGCCATGGAACAGATGGGGACACTTGGTTTTAGGGTTTTGAAAAACTTTTACCTTGTTCCTTTTTTACTGACCCTGCCGTTGACGGTTGTGGGGGCGGTGCTGTTTATGGTCACCTATCTGTTTGAGAAAATGCGACAGCCCTTCGTATTGAAACGTCGTACACTCCGCAGTAAGAAAACATCGTTCAATATTTTTTTAATACTGCTCAACGTTGTTATATGGCCGATTTCCTTTGTATATTTTTTCTTTGCGTTACTCGGTCTTTTATTTATCATGCCTTATTCCCTTTTACTTCGGAAGAAAATGCAACGGTAAGTTACTAAAAAAACCTATAAAGCCACTCGCAAATCAGTTTGGCTTTGTAGGTTTTTTATTTAATCGCTTAAAGTATTGTACCGCATTTTTTTCTTCGATATAATAAAATTAAATATATTTATTATTAGAACAAGGGGATGAAGGATGAAAAAAGTAAGTGTAATTGGGGCTGGTGTTGCGGGGCTTGCCAGCGCATGCCGCTTGCAGGCCAGTGGCTATGAAGTGACTGTGTATGAAAAAATGCCATTCCAGGTGGCAAAATGCATCAAATTAAAAAAGATGGGTATACGTATGATGTAGGGCCTACGCTGGTGATGATGCCTGAAGTGTATGAAGATGTATTCAAATTCGCGAACAAGAACCCAGAGGATTATATCACCATGCACCGTCTTGAACCGATGTATAGCGTGTATTTTGACCGTGAAACGCTTGCACACTATGACGTGAGCAGCGACTTGGTTAAACTGAATGCAATGCTTGAAGCAAGGCGTCCCCAGGCCGCGCAAGGGTTTTATCAATACCTCAGTGAGATATATAAACGCTATCAAGTTGCCCTCAACCATTTCATACGCCGGCCGTTTAGAAGTTACCGTGATATTTATAACCCGTTCATGTTGAAACAAGCGTATAAACTTAAGACGTTTGGCAGTGCTGAGAAGATGATGAATAAGTATATTAAGGACCGCGACATTGCACAGATGTTTTCGTTTCAGACGCTTTATATTGGTGTATCTCCTCAAAAAGGGCCTTCTCTTTATAACATTATTCCGATGATTGAACTGCTTTATGGGGTGTGGACCATCAAAGGGGGCATGCATGCTATGGCCCGCGGGATGGAACAATTACTAAAAGACCTTGGTGGGTCGGTCAAATACAATCAGACGGTTGAAGAAATACTTATAGACAATAAACAAACCCAGGGAATCAAGGTGAATGGTCAAACCATTAAGAGTGACTATGTTGTGTCTAATGCAGACTTTCCTTATACCATGAAACATTTGATTCATGACGTTAAGGCCAAAGGGAAATATACAGATAAAAACATTGATAACATGGATTATTCATGTTCATGCTTAATATTTTACTGGGGCATGGACAAGTCCTATGACCTGCCGATGCATACATTCATTGTTTCAAAAGATCTCGACACCAATCTCAAACAAATCTTTAATGGTGAGTTCATTGACGATGCGTCTATTTATTTGAGCATTCCCTCAAAAGGGGATTCAGATATGGCCCCCAAAGATAAAGACGGATTTTATGTGTTGATTCCAGTGAGTGAACTTTCTACTGTAAAATATGCCTATGATGATACGGTGATTGATGCTTATAAAGAAAATGCCCTTAAAAAAATTGAGCGCTTACCAGGGTGTGACAATGTTCGAAGTGAAATCGTCAGTGAAAGCATCTATACACCGTATGACTTCAAAGAAAAATTCAACGCCTATAATGGTGCAACGTTTGGGTTGCAGCCGACGCTCAGGCAGAGTAATCACTGGCGCCCTCAAGCCAAGTCAAAGACTGTTGAAGGGCTTTATTTTACCGGTTCATCAACCCATCCGGGTGCGGGTGTGCCGATTGTCCTTGAAAGCGGAAAAATATGTGCAGAAGAACTGCGCCGTGACGAACCATCCGATGGCTTTACATAAAAAAGAAACACGCCGTAACAGGGGATGGGGGCCGGCGTGTTCCTATGTTATACGTGTAGGACATACGTTCTCAATAATAAAACAATTAAACCCTTTATTTTATTGGTAAAATCCTTAAATTTATAAAATCGACAAGACTTGCACATATATCATGAGGCGAACTATGGAAACAATGGTTCTTTATCCGCTGGATTTATCGTTTGTTAAGGACGACGCATTTGTGAGCCGGTTCATTCAGTATCATGTTGAAAATACCGGCGAATCCTTGAAAGATGTCCTGGATTCTATCAGGATTGCTTATACATCATATGCTTACGCACGAACAAACGGTTTTTTAAATTCTAAAAAAGTGCTTAGTGCTAGGGTTGATTATTTTAATTTATCGCTTGAAACTGATGAATTATGATACGTAATATTTTTTTCGAAAAACTGAATATTATTTTCATTCGCATAAAGATGATGAAGCCATTGCGCTCATCAGTAAATATAATCACCTTGATTCTTACGTGAATGAACGATTAAAGACGATGGGCTCTTTTGATTTATATACATTGTATACAATTGATGAGAATTTATCACGTGCGCTTTCTGTGATGGAAAAGGGTTATGATCTGTGTTTTGAATATTACAATGTTGATCGTCTCAAAGCCATCCGCCAAAATCGGACGGCCCTCCTTTTTAATCAAGGGGACTATGAAGAAGCCCTTGTGAATAGGAGAGGTGATTTGCTTTTTAATTGTCGCTGTGACATTCAGGAAAAAAGACGTATTTTAAAATCATGCTTGTCATCATTGTGTTTTCATTGATTAAATTGAACTGATTTGAAGAGGGTGAAAAATTTTTTGAACACGGGCTTAAAAATTACTACGGCCAAGCCTTGTTTTTTTAAGGCTTTCGCCCAATATAAGCGTTCGGATGAAACTGGCGTCAATCAGGTCCGTACGGTGCAAAAAAAGTTGAATGCAAACGGTCAAGAGTTTACTGATCATAATTGCGGAATATATGAATGAATTGAAATGCTTATGAACAAATAGAAAAGTGCAATGCAAACCTTTGGATCAAAACTCAAACCTTACCGGTATGAATGGGTTAATCATTACAACCGATTTCCTTAATTATTGGAATAGGAGTATATTGTTTATCTTAAAGCGACGGGGCAATTATATTGATGTGCTTGATAGGTGAACGGTCACTTCCCTTAAACGATGTATTTTATGTAACATTCATGTGTGGTTTCGTTTATTGAAATACGATAAATTATTAAAAGTTGGTGAAATGCAAACATGGTAAAGATTATTATGCTTTTGATTGGTGTGTTATGGATTGGTAGTGGATGTGAGTCTTCGTATTCGGTTGAATTTGACACGGGCAACGGGGAACCCATGGAATCTCAAACTTTTTCTTCGGGTGAGACGCTTACCCTTGAAGCACCGCAAAAAGAAGACGCTTACTTTTTAGGGTGGGAGCGTTCAGGTGATTCAACCCTTTATGGTGCAGCTGATACGGTTGAAGTCACAGAGGACATGGTGTTTAACGCTGTTTATGAACCCTATGAAGCGGTGTTTTCCTATACTGTCATTGAAAATGCCGATACGCGCGATACAGTGCGATTGGACAGTTATAAAGGGGAACAAACATCGATTGATCTTCCGTTGTCCATTGAAGGCTATCCGGTAAGCCGCCTTGCGTCTTACATGTTTGAAGACAGTGATGTTGAAAGTGTGCGTGTGCCAAAAACAGTGCGTCACCTTGCCAACTTTCCATTTTCCAAAGCGCAGTCTTTAAGGGAAGTATCCTTTTACGGTGAATTTGGCGGCGAGCAAAAACGTGTGCTTCCCAGTGACGAGGTTTATGCGTATTTAGAAGACACATCACAATGTGGAGACGTTGATATTGACGCGGACATCACTCAAAAATCCTTTCCAGATGATTGTCCTATTTTGGATGTTTTTAAGAAAACCGACACCGTCACTGGTCCTGATGGGAATCTTTATTACTCTTATGACGTTGTGGTCAATGTAAAGCACCATTATGAACGCGCTGATTACCGAATAGGTCTTGATGGTTTCAGCGCTTCAAACGTCGAAACCATGCATTTACATGAACGTTTCGGTTACATCGATCCCCAGGCATTTAAAGAGACGCCGAATTTAGAAGATGTACATATTTCAAAAAACAATCCATATTATCAAAGTGTGGATGGCGTACTTTATGATGAAGAATCAAACAATTTGCACACTCTCCCCGGCAACAAGGATATTGAAACCTTACATATGCCATCTCATATAGTTGGGCTCATGCCTGGGGCGCTTTCATATAACCCTAA
>PUMO01000007.1 GCA_003551405.1 Mollicutes bacterium
ATTGGACTCATCATGGCCTTAATCTTCAGAAAAAGTGAAGCCGTAGAACAGTCCGGAGAATTTAAAGTGGCAGAGGAACCCCGTCCGGAAATGAAATCCTGGCAACAGGGCCTATTCTTTCTCACACTGCTTTCCATGTTAATCTTCAGTGTCTATGAACCGATGCCCACACTCATCTTATTAGTGTTGTTGGTGGTTGAAGTTGTGTTCTTCTTTGAACTAAAAGACATCAAACGCTGGTTGATGGAAACAGGTGATCTCGCCAAAAAGATATTACCGCTTTTTGTGGTAGGGGTCTTTTTTGCGGGGGTGCTTGAATCTGTGCTCAGTGAAGATTTCCTTGCGACACTGGTTGGTGAAAACACCTTGAGTGCAGGCTTGCTCGCCAGTGGTTTTGGTGCCGTGATGTATTTTGCGACCATGACTGAGGTGCCGATCATTCAGTCGCTTATGAATTTGGGCATGCACCCTGGGCCTGCTGTTGCATTGTTGCTTGCCGGCCCTACGCTTTCACTGCCAAACATGATTGTCATCGGCAAGGTCATGGGATTGAAACGTTTACTGATGTACATTGCACTTGTGATGGTGTTTGCAGCGAGCGTAGGATTCGTTGCAGGCATATGGATATTATAAAATTAAAAATATAGGAGGGAATTAATATGGTTATTAAAATTTTGGGTAAAGGCTGCAAAAAATGTGGAAAGCTTGAGGAAAACGCCCGTCAGGCTGCAAGAGAAAAAGGCATTGAAGCCACGTTTGAAAAAGTGACTGACATTAATGACATTGCCGAGTATGGTGTTATGCAAACCCCAGCTTTAGTCATTGATGAATCGGTCAAAGTTGCCGGACGTGTGCCTTCGGCCAAAGCCATCGCACAAATGCTTGAGTGAATTCGCTAAGCCATTCTCTTTTGAGGATGGCTTTTTTTGCGTGCATTCCGTCAAATTTGCGTGCAAGCACAGTCTCTTTTCGTGTATAATCAAGGGTGGTTAGTTCTTTGAAACCTTGCTTAAGTTTGGATGATAAAGGAGTCAGTCTATGAGTACACATACGATAATCGGTGCACAATGGGGCGATGAAGGCAAAGGGAAAATCACAGATTTTCGTGCAAAACAAGCAGATATGGTTGTGCGTTTCCAGGGAGGAGACAATGCCGGCCATACCATTAAGTTTGCAGGAAAGACCCACAAGCTACATCTTATCCCCTCAGGCATCTTTAATGACAGTGCGATCAACGTCCTTGCCAGCGGGATGGTGATCAATCCGTGGAGTTTACACAAGGAAATCACCATGTTGCATGACCAAGGATTTGATTCAGCGAACGTTGTCGTTTCAAACCGCGCACATGTGATCTTACCGTTTCATCAAATGTTTGATGAAATCAGGGAAAATGCGCGCAAACAAAAAGTTGGGACAACGGGGAAAGGCATTGGTCCTGCATACGCGGATAAAACCCTTCGCCTTGGACTTAGAATGGAAACATTCATCGATTTTGATGCATTTGATGCGTTTTTAGATCAGCGCTTGGACGCAATCAATGACTTTTTAAAGGATGCGGGTAAAACGCCGCTTACAAAAGAAGCACTTTTAGAAAAAGCCAACCCCGTACAAGCAATGCTTCGCCCAATGGTCAGTGATACCTCGCGGCTGGTGTTTGATTACTGGAAACAGGGCAAACGAATTTTATTTGAAGGTGCGCAGGGCACGATGCTTTGTTTGGACCATGGGACGTATCCCTACGTGACATCAAGTTCGCCCACTGCAGCCGCGGTTCCCTTAGGATGCGGCATTTCACCGCATGTGGTTGAAACCGTAGAAGGCATCGTCAAAGCGTATACCACACGGGTGGGCGGTGGAAGCTTTCCAAGTGAAATTACCGGTGAGACTGCCCGGGCCATTCAAACCAAGGGCAATGAATTTGGGACCACGACAGGACGGGCGCGCAGGGTAGGATGGCTTGATCTTGTGGCGCTTGAACATGCTGTGCGCATCAATGGTTTCACCTCACTGACACTGACGCTGCTCGATGTGCTTGAAGACTTTGAAACCATAAAAGTTTGCACTGCCTACCGGCTTGATGGAAAAATGATTGCCCATGTGCCCGCTGATATTCATGCGTATGAACGCTGTGAACCGGTTTATGAAACGCTTAAAGGGTTTAAAGGCCCCATAAGTAACGTAACAGACTATCACGCCTTACCAGATGCAGCCAAAACATATATCCAGTTTATAGAAAGTCACCTCGGCGTTCCGGTTGGCACGGTCTCTGTTGGGCCTGACCGAACGCAAACCTTTGATATCATTGAGGGAGTGTGTGGTTTGGATGATTGAACGTTATACCAATGAATCCATGAACTTTTTAAATAGCGACGAAGCCAAATTTAAAAACTTTCTGGCCGTGGAACTTGCGGTGCTCAAGGAACTGGAAGACAAAAACCGTATTCCTAAGGGAACCCATGATATCATTAGACATGATGCACGCATCGATGTTTCAGATATCAAAACAAAAGAAGCTACCACCAAACATGATGTTGTGGCGTTTGTTCAAAGTGTGAGTGAAACGCTAGGAAGCAACGCCAAATGGTTTCATTATGGCCTGACCAGTACCGATGTGGTTGATACGGCCAATGCACTGCTTTATAAGCGTGCCAATGATATCATCGCCTCAAGACTTAATCGTGTCCTTGAAACGCTTAAAACCTTGGCCCATCGCTATAAACACACCCCCATCATGGGCCGCACACACGGCATTCATGCGGATGTGAGCAGTTTTGGGTTAAAGATGGCACTTTATTATGATACGTTCAACAGGCATCAAGCGCGTTTTTCCAAGGTCCGTCAAAACATTGAAACCGGCAAACTCAGTGGAGCAGTCGGAACCCACCGCATTATTGACCCTTCCATGCAGGATAAAGCCCTTGAGACACTTGGCTTGTTCGCACCGAACGCGAGCACTCAGGTGCTTTGGCGGGATTATCACGCCGAATACGCTTCCCTGCTCAGTCTCATTGGTGGAAGCGTTGAACAGCTCGCCGTTGAACTTAGACATCTTTCACGTACAGAAGTGGGGGAAGTTTCTGAAGGGTTCGCTAAAAAACAAACCGGCTCATCGGTCATGCCCCACAAGAAAAACCCCATCGCTTCAGAAAATTTAACGGGGTGTGCACGCATGCTGCGCGGCTATATGACCATGGCCCATGAGAATATTGCGCTTTGGCATGAACGCGACATCTCACACTCGTCTGTTGAGCGTGTGGGGTTTATTGATAGTTTGATTTTAAGTGAGTATATGCTTGATAGACTTAATAAAACGCTTTTTAATCTCGATGTTCATGAAAAAACCATGCGTCAAAACATTACGCTGACAAAGGGTGCATATGCGGCGCAGCACGTGATGCATGCACTCATCGATAATGGTATGCAGCGAAGCGAAGCATATGAGTTGATGCAATCGCTCGCCTTTGAAGCACAGTCGAACAATACATCGTTTAAGGAGTGTGTCATCAATAATGAACAGATTAAGGCTTTGTTAGATGATGCCACGATTAATGCGCTTTTTGATCCCAACGGTGCTTTTGAACATCTTGATCATCTTTATAAACGCATTGGCCTGGAATAGAAACTGAAATGTCCGCCTCATTAAGAGACGGACATTTCTATATGTAGAAGAGAGAGTTGAGACAACATGCCTCTGGCTCCATTGCTACTTTATCTAGGTGTACTATGATTATACCACTTATTGTTGGGGATACAAGTAAAATGTTACTTTTTCATAACATTTCATGTAACAAGGTTTCATAGAGTTTATCTACTTGATCAAAATCTTCCATGTCAAACGCAATATCGGGTGCAATGCCGCCTTCAATTGACTGGTAGTTTTCATCAGTAAGCATGGTGGGAGACGATAGTGCGACTACGGCACCATTTGGTAAACTGACTTGTTTGACACTATTCGCCCCACCGGTGCTTGTTTCACCGATCAGTGTGGCTGCACCGTTTTGGCGGACGAGTTCAGCCATTAAATTGCCCGCGGAATAAGTAGCGTTTGAGGTGCGCAGTACCCAATCAACATCATGGTCAAGCGATGTACTTGCTTGGTAGGTTAAGGTTTCACGTGTTTGTGCAAGGGTGTTGAACTGATGAATATCAATGGGCCCTTCATGAAACAAAGAATAAGCTTTCACCATATTGGTGAGCATGCCGCCGGTATTGCATGATACGTCGATTACAACAATGTCTGTGTCTTCATCCACATCATGCAGTGCTGTTTCAAAGTCCTGGATGGTGGTTTCTTTGAAGTCAGGGAGTTCGATGATGCGCATCGATTCATAGTCATGCGTGGTTGGTACAGATGAACAAAGGCCCATTTCATTAAGATCATCAAGCGTGGTTTCAATCGTGCTGACATTGGTCGAATCATTATCTTCTGAAATAGAGGGGAGCTTATCGCGGGTAAACATACTTGAATTCAAATAAGTTGTATGTGGATCGTTGAGCGATGAAAAAACGTCTTGCATACGTTTATCATGCGCATCATCAAAGTCTGTAAAATCGCTTGCGTTTAGTTCGCTATAATAGCTATCAATCTGTTGATAATCTTTCAGCCCATAAAAATGGTCGAATAAGAAGACCGTAAAATCATAGTGGTATTGCATTAAAATGTCATTTGCGTCATGCGAGTTATAGTGTTCACTGAAGTTAAAATCATGGAGTACATTGGCACCCTCCCCATACGCATCATACCCATAAAGGGCATCGTGGGTGTAGTGAACATTGAAACTTTCACCACTTAGCATTAAGTTAAGAACATGAAGCGGTACAAATACATGCCCTTCATGGTTGATGATTTCCATTTGGTAATCATTCAAGTAAAACGTAATGGGTTCACCGCTGTCCTTAGTATAATTGTAAAGTTCAACTTCATTGGCATAGGGAAGTGAAGGGGAGAAGTGAAAGGCATTCAGCATGCCATAATCTGAAAGCGTAATGGTATTGTCTGCAGCATTAAATGTTAAAGCCATGGACACACTTTGTTTAGCTTCTTCATGATCGATTAGGGTAAGCGTTTTGCGGGCATCATCTGTTGAAATATCAATCAAATGCTTATTAATGACGCCACGGTACTCACTCTCACTATCCAACAAATCGATAAAGTCTTTAACGCTGACATAAGGAATGGCGTATGGTTCGTTATAATGCACGTCCAAAGGGTTTGGGTTAATCGTGTACTGCGATACATTATAAAATTCGAGTGTGTTAGTATGTTTTAACGGCTCATTTTTAGGCACGGTTAATTGAATGGTTTCTTCACGGAAGGTATCGTCATTTTCAAGGGTTATTTCAAGTGTCACCGTTTCGTCGCCTTCATAATAGCTTGGACGCACAAAGCCTTCACCGTGCTTAAAACGCTCTGGGTCCGAAGCATTAATGTGAACATCGAACTCATTGAGTCTCGGTTCAATGGGCTTGGGCTCTTCGCCCGCCTCTATTACACTAAGGGTTTCAATAATCTCACGCATCGTGTCATCGGCTTGATCCGTGCATGCGCTTAAGGATAAAAGTAAGACGCTCATAAGGATAAATGTCATGGTTTTCATCGATACATCCCCTTTTTTAAATGATATATCATTATATTATTCATTTATATAAAATAACCGGCTATCTTATCAATAGCCGGCATAAATATTTATTGAATGGCCTCTTTAAGGATTTCATCATCCGAGAAGTCGGACAGCGGAATTTCTTCATCTACAGGCACGCCGAATTCAATGCTCTCATAATTGGCGTTGGCACTGAGCGAGGGTGAGGAAATCACAATGATTGCGCCGTTAGGCAAGGCAACGGTTTGAATGGACGCTGCACCACCGGCACTTTGTTCACCAATCAGTGTGCCAAGGTCCATATCGCTCACAACTTGGGCCATGATGTTGCCTGCAGAATACGTAACACCGGATGTGCGTACATGCCAGTTGATGTCATCGCGTGCATCAACATCGGACGTATACGTCGTGTTTGACGTCGCACCATCACCGGCATTAAGTGAATATAAATCGACCGGTTCATCGGTCATATATCCGAGCACTTGGATCATACCACCCATGACACCACCAGTGTTGCATGAAAGATCAGCGACTATGTCTTCAACACTGTCATCCAAGGTCTCAAGCGCCTCACCAAATTCATCTCCGGTATTTTCATCAAATCCTGGAATATTAATGATGGCAGTTGATTCATCATCCAGTGTTCGGCTGCTAACAGCGTTCGCACAAAGGCCTTGCTGGTCTACAGCAGTAAGATTGTTTTGGAATGTACGTGCGCGATCACCAAGTATATTCAGTGATAGCTGAGGTAAGTCACTTTCTGTATACATGCCATTGACACTCATCGATGTATGCATGTCATCAAGCGCATAGATTTGTTCAAAGATATTAATATAATGTCTGTTTCCATCCTCGAAGAAGTCGTCCTCCTCAAATACATCATAGTAAGTGTCGACCCCTTGATCGTCTTTAAGTCCATAAAAATGGTCAAAGACAAAAGTCATATAATCATAAGTATATTGTTGGCGAAGCGGATGCATGGTTTCATCACTGCGTGATGAGTTTCTAATGGCACTTTGGCTACGCTCATAACTGTAGCCATCATAGCCGATGATTTCATCGGATATGTAGTGCATATCATACATTTGACCACTTAAAAACTTATTGGCTATTTGAAAAGGAATATAGAGTTCATCGTCATGGTTGAAAAGGTTTAAATTATAATCATCAAACGCAAACGTAGCACCATCAGCATATTCAACACTGAAATCCTTCACTTCAAGATCCTGACCAAAATCGGTTTGTGTTGATTGTGAAAAGGCATTGAAAAAATCAAACTTGTTGACATGGGCTTCGTTGGCACTGGCGTCAAATTCAAGTGTGAAGGTTCTATCTTCACCAACAGGCTCTTCGTCTTCAGCCTCGGGCTCACTTTCAGTTTCAACTGTCAACGTCCAAACATCGCCATTTTGGTCAATATCCATTGAATCCGCGTCAATGGCGCCATCCTTTTCACCACCATCAAGCAAATCGATTGCGTCTGAAAGTGAAATATAGGGAACGGTGTGCTCAACATTGTAGCGGATGTCGACACTCGTATCATCCAGCAAGTATTCATCCGCACGATTTCTAAAATCGACTGTGCGGCTGATTGAGAGCGGTTCAGGCTCACTGAGCGTTATGCTCAGTGTTTCCTCTATATCCCCAAGCATAACGGTGATCTCAGGTTCCATTGATGCATCATAGTATCCATAATCGATTTCACCGCTTTCACTCACGATGTCATCGTCATCATCATATGTGACATCGAATCCGTCCACCTCATTGGGCAGCGTGGTTCCAGGTTCAATGCTCAGCGCATCAATGTCATCGATGACTTGGTCAAGCGCTTCTTGTTCATCAGGTGCTATTTCATCGCCGTTACCGCACGCGGCCAAGCTTATAATGATTAACAAACTTAAAAAACTTCCTAAACGTTTCATATGTTCCACTCCTTTATACTTTATGGTACAAAAGTACCATATTTTGAAATACACTGCAATAATTATGGAATTGGTTGCCTTCAATCAATATGGTATAATTTAGTCAAACATCGTCCCTTAAAGGAGGCCATTATGCACGTATTCAAAGAAAGCATTCATTTGGACGCCGTCGCGCGTGACGCCGATTTATACATTCTATTGCCTGAAAACCATGATGATGGCGATAAATCTTTTCCCGTTGTCTACATGCATGACGGACAAAACCTATTTTCACAGTATGTAGAGGATTCCTATGCATCTCGCACATGGCAAATCGAACACGCGTTAAGTCAACCGGATATGCCCGAAGTGATTGTGGTCGGTATTTCCTCGCCCAAAAGTGAACGGCGGCTTGATGAATATTCACCGTGGGTATTTGAAATTGATTATCCGCGCGGCGGCGCGGGTGAAAAATATATGCGCGCTATAAAAGAAACCATCAAACCTATGATTGATGCGCGCTTTAACACGGATGCAAGCAAAGA
>PUMO01000131.1 GCA_003551405.1 Mollicutes bacterium
CCCCGCCACAATCATCACAATACCAATCGCTTGCGCTGTTCGAATGCCTGTATCACCAATAAAGAGTGCATCGGTACGCATGAATTCAATAAAGAAGCGACCGACTGAGTACCAAATCAGATAAAAGGCAATCATGTCCCCACTGCGTACAAACGGCATGCGTCTAAGCACCAATATCGCAATGAGACCCAGTATGTTCCAAAGAGATTCATACAAAAACGTTGGGTGATAATAATTAAGGCCATAATCGGCGGAAAAATACATGTTATCCACAATAAAATCGGGGATTCGGAGTGTATCGGATAAGAATGCGCGCTGGGCATCGAGTGATAAAAGTGCATCACCATTTTCAACACCGCCAATCACGCCACCATGTGCTTCTTGATTGAAAAAATTGCCCCAGCGTCCGAATGCTTGGCCAATCAAAAACCCTGGCGCAAGCAAATCAAAGATTTTCAGTGGTTCCAGGCCTCGAATTCTTGTATAGATAATCGACGCAACAACGGCCACAAGAAAACCGCCATGAATCGCAAGACCACCCTCAGTCACCGCAAATATACGGCCGAGATTGCCGGCGTACTGTTCCCACTGGAAAATTACATAATATAAGCGGGCGCCTATAATCGAAAGCGGTAGTATGATAATAAGGCCATCGATAATATAATCACTTTTGATGCCCAGTTTCTTGCCTTCTTTAATGCCTAAGAAGAGTGCTGCGAGGACACCAAGGAGAATCATGATACTGTATAGATAAATATCAAAATTGCCGATGGAAAAAAGGACATTGTCAAGCGGTTCATGATTTGGGTCAGTATGCGCTAATAATTGAAACATCATGCATCCCTCTATTCACTTTGTTTTTTGTTTTTGTTTTTACTATTCTTTGCATTGATTTCTCTTGAGATATTGTTGGTAAAATCTTCCGCCATGTTGATGCCAAGCGTTCTTAGTCGTACATTCATCGCTGCCACTTCAACGAGTGACGGTAAACTGCGTGCCGCAGTAATGGGAATTTTTACAAGTGGAACTTCGGTTTCAAATATGGTTTCACTTTCGCTTTCCAGTCCAAGTCTATCATAATCTTCCTCATGATCCCATGGTACAAGTTCAGCAATCATGGATACGTATTTATCTTCGCGGTACGCACTGGCCCCAAAAAGCTTAACCACATTGACAATACCGATCCCGCGGATTTCTAAATACTCCTTTAATAAATCTGGCGCTTCACCGATGAGCATCCCTTGTTCACGCTCATATACATCCACACGATCATCGGCCACGAGCTGATGGCCCTTTTTGACAAGTTCCAACGCAACTTCACTCTTGCCCACGCCGCTTTTCCCTCTCAGTAAGACGCCAACACCATTGATATCAACCAGTGTTGCATGCAAGGATTTTCTGGGCGCAAGTTTCGCGTGCAAGTATTGATAAAGACGACTGAACAGTTCATTCGTCCGGGTGTAACTTTTTAGGATAGGAATATTATATTCGGCCCCTTTACGCTTAAAAACCTCCGGAATATCAACGTGTTTTGAAAATAAAAAAGCTGGCGGGGTCCGCTGAAACATCATATCTACGCGAATTTCTTGGTCTTCTTCATTGAGCCACCCAAAGAACGTCATTTCTTTGGAGCCAAATATTTGAATGCGGTCGTTTTCGAAGAAATCAAATAATCCAGCAAGTTCAATTCCCGGGCGCGTAAGCTGGGGATTTAAGATCTCATTGGAAAGCCCATGGTCGCCACTGACAACATCCATTTTAAAATCATTCACAAGCGTTTGCACGGTTATACTCATCGTTTCACCTCAATCGTTTTAATACAACGTTTCTTATGACATGGCTCATTATATATCTTAACACTAAAAATGTAACCATGAACACGATGAACAATGCTTCTTGGTTAAAATTGAACAAGGTGGCAAATACATAATTCTCAAGAACATAAAATATCGTGACATATCCAAAGAAGAATATAAATCCGAACGTCCGCATGACCACTTTAAACCACTTAACGGTTACGAAATTCCTAAACATCATTTCAAGTGTTGTGTAGACCGCCACAAACAATAAAAATGGTGTCAGTTCACCAGAAAAATCGACCTCACCAAACAATTCCACCAGTGTATAAATGACAATCAAGTTAATGAGGAAATACACGATGAGATTAAGCAGGCCATTATGGTGAAAGCGTCCTGCGAACTCAATCATGATGAGGCGTTGCTTGGGATTTTTGTTGTTTTGATTCTCATTGTTGTTTTGATTCGGGTCATTTTTCATTGACTTCATTTTTTCACTGAGGGCTTTGAGTTCTTCCTCACTGAGTTCCTTTTTTTCGTTATGCTTTGGTGATTCGTCTTTGGATGGTTTTTCATTACGCATGGAATGCTCCTTTGAGAACGGTTTTGAGATAGCGCCCCGTATGGGACGATTCAACCTCGCTAATGGCTTCAGGTGTCCCTTCAGCAACAATTTCACCGCCAGCTTGACCCCCTTCAGGACCAAGGTCTATCACATGGTCTGCACGCTTGATGACATCGAGGTTGTGCTCAATGATGACCACGCTTGCGCCTTCCTTGACGATACTGTCAATGACGTCAAGCAGTCTCGCAACGTCATCAGCGTGAAGCCCTGTTGTGGGCTCATCAAGAATATAGAGGGTATCTGGCGTAATCTGCTTGTTAAGTTCGCGGGCCAGTTTGACACGTTGTGCCTCGCCGCCTGAAAGGGTTGGGGCTGGCTGCCCCAGTTTTAAGTAACCAAGCCCAACATCCAGCAATGTTTCAAGTTTCACTTTGGCCTTAGGAATATTTTCAAAAAACGACACGGCTTCTTCGATGGTCATTTCAAGCACGTCAGATATGGTCTTTCCTTTATAGGTAACCTGGAGGGTCTCTTTATTGTACCGTTTTCCACCACAAACTTCACAGGTGACATACACATCGGGCAAGAAATGCATTTCAATTTTTTTGACCCCATCACCATGACACGCCTCACAGCGTCCCCCTTTAACATTGAACGAGAACCGACCCTTTTGATAACCACGTATTTTTGCTTCATTGGTCATCGCAAAAATATCACGAATGTTGTCAAAAACACCGGTATAGGTCGCTGGGTTGCTTCTTGGTGTGCGGCCAATTGGGGATTGGTCAATGTTGATGATTTTATCAATGTGCTCACTGCCTTCAATGCTTTCAAACGAACCAGTGGGGATGCGCTTAGGGTAAATGGTATTGTGCAGCCCTTTATAAATGCATTCATTGACAAGGGAGCTTTTGCCTGAACCACTAACCCCGCTCACCGCAGTGAAAACCCCTTTGGGGATGGAGACATCAATGTGCTTCAAATTGTTTTGTGAAGCTTTTTTAATGGTAATGACATCACCACTGCCTTTTCGTCTGTACGCCGGTACTGGAATGGATTTGGCGCCACTGAGGTACTGCCCGGTAATGGAGTGCGGTGCTTGTTTAATTTCTTCGTAAGTCCCCTGGAAAATGAGTTCGCCGCCGTATTCACCGGCGCCGGGTCCAATATCGACAATTTGATCGGCCATGGCCATGGTTTCCTCGTCGTGTTCCACAACCACCAAAGTATTGCCTAAGTCGCGCATGCTTTTAAGCGTATTGATCAAACGCCGGTTGTCACGCTGATGAAGTCCAATGGAAGGTTCATCAAGGACATAAAGCACACCCGTGAGGCGTGAGCCAATCTGGGTGGCCAGGCGAATGCGCTGTGATTCACCACCTGAGAGTGTTGCGGCGCGACGTGATAGCGTCAAGTAGTCAAGACCGACATTTCTTAAGAAAGAAAGACGGGAATTGATTTCTTTTAAAATTAAATCTGAAATTTTCTCATCGGTCTCATCAAGCGTCAAGTCCGCAATAAAATCCAGAATGTCCACGACACTTTTATCGGTCATTTCATAAATGTCATCACCGCCGACCTTAACACTGAGTGCGGCTTCATTAAGCTTTTTCCCACCACATGTCGTACAAACTTTTTCACTCATCAGTGATTCGATCCATTCGCGCATGAAGCGCGAAGAGGTTTCCACATAACGGCGTTCCAAATTGTTGATAATGCCTTCATAATACCCGGTTTTATCATGTTGTACTCGGTCGGTTTTTCCTTTGAACTGAAACCGCAAGGGTTTATCTGAACCGTAATAGATCAGCGTTTTTTCCTTTTCACTGTACGTGCCGAAGGGTTGATTTAAGTCAATGTTGTAAGCATCAGCGAGGACTTGAAGTTGTTTAAAATGAATCGTGTCCTGATTGCGCCACCCCTTAATGGCACCATCATTGATTGAAAGTTCATCGTTTGGAATCAATAAATACGGGTCGATTTTTTGTTTGTACCCAAGTCCCCCGCACGCCTCGCACGCACCATAAGGTGCATTGAATGAAAAAAGCCGAGGTTCAAGTTTTCCGATGGAAAAATCGCAGTATGGACAGGCAAAATGTTCTGAGAATGTGTGGGTTTCGTTATTAATAAGCACAATAACTTTCCCTTCACCCATCTTTGCGGCGGTTTCCAGGGAATCAAACAAACGCGACGATACTTTATCTCTGAGTTTCAACCGATCGATGACTACATCAATGGTATGCTTTTTATTCTTATTCAGATTGTCCACAAGGTCAATGTCGGTGATTTCACCATTCACGCGCAACCGAACATAGCCCGCTTTCTTCAGTTGTTCAATGGTATTTTTGTGTGTCCCTTTCTTTCCTTGTACAACAGGCGCAAGCACTTCTGTGCGCGAGCCTTCGGGATGCTTAAAAATACGGTCACGCATTTCTTCAATCGTTTGAGAGGTGATGGGGACATTGTGTGTGGGACAATAAGGGGTCCCAATCCGTGCATAAAGCAGACGTATATAATCATAAACTTCCGTGACGGTTCCCACCGTACTTCGTGGGTTTTTTGATGTGGTTTTTTGGTCGATACTGATGGCTGGGGAGAGCCCTTCAATGCTTTCAACATCCGGTTTTTCCAAATTTCCCAGAAACTGCCTGGCATACGCACTTAAGCTTTCAACGTAGCGGCGTTGTCCTTCTTTGTAAATGGTGTCAAACGCTAGCGACGTTTTCCCTGAACCGCTTAGACCGGTCATCACAATTAATTGATGTTTGGGAAGCGTAATATCAAGCGATTTTAAATTGTTTTCGTTGGCACCTTTTATTACGATGGTGTTGTCCATAGTTAACACGTCCTATTCGTTCATCAGGTCTTTGAGTTCGGCTTCACTAATGATGGTGATTCCCAGATCCTGAGCCTTGTCATATTTGCTGCCGGGGTCTTTTCCGGCACATAAATAATCGGTATTTTTTGAGACAGATGACGTCACTTTTCCACCGAGTGCTTCAATTTGTTTTTTGGCTTCGCTGCGCGACATGCTAGGCAGTGTGCCGGTTAAAACAAATGTCTTGTCTTTAAGCGTTGTCGTTTGCGCGGGTTCACCTTTATAACGCATGTTCAGACCCAGACTTTTAAGTTCGTCAATCATTGTGACATTATTGGGTTCACTGAAAAAATCAACCACACTGTTTGCGATGACTTCCCCAATCGCATCAATGGCTGTTAAATCTTCAACCGTTGCATTCATAATAGCAGACATGTCCTTAAAATGCATGGCAAGTACTTGACTGACCTTGGCCCCGACATAACGAATGCCTAGTCCAAAAAGCAATTGCTCCAGTGAATTCTCTTTGGACCGTTCAATGTTTTTAAGCAGTTTGTCAATGCTTTTTTCGCCAAAGCCACCACGCTCCACTAACGCTTGGCGGTGGTCTTTAAGATAGTAAATATCAGGAATGCGGCTTAAATAGCCTTCGTTATGAAACAGTTCGATAATTTTTTCGCCAAGACCTTCAATATTCATCGCACCACGGGAAACGAAATGGATGAGTCCCGTCATACGTTTAGCAGGACACGCAGGATTAGGACAAAAATCATCCGCTTCGCTTTTACTTTTTTCAAGCGTCGTTTCACATTTAGGACACGCTTTAATCATTTCAAACGTTTCTTCTTGGCCTGTACGGTTTTCAGTGATAACACCGACAACTTCTGGGATGATATCGCCCGCCTTTTGAACAAGCACTTGGTCATTGATTCGTATGTCACGGTCCAATATATATCCTTCATTGTGAAGGGTCGCTCTTGAAACGGTGGATCCTTGCACTTCAACAGGTTCAAGTACCGCAACCGGTGTGATTTGACCAGTGCGTCCTACCTGGAAATAAATGTCTTGAAGGGTTGTCATGACCTGTTCAGCTTTAAATTTATAGGCAATGGCCCACTTAGGGCTTTTAACCGTATAACCGATGCGCCCGTACATGGTCCGTTCATTGACTTTGACGACCACACCGTCAATATCATATGTATATTGGTCGCGGGTCATTTCAAGGGTTTGAACTTTATCAATCACACTGTCAATATTGTCATGATGCGTTGTTTCTGGATTGGTTTTAAATCCGAGGTCCTTAAGGTATTTTAGCGCCGAGCTGTGCGTCATGGAAATGGCTTCATCAGGCTCACTGAGGCTATAAATGAACATATCGAGCGCACGCTTTGCCGCGACTGAGCTGTCCAGTTGACGCACACTGCCAGCGGCGGCGTTTCGTGGATTTTTAAACGGGACCTCGCCGTTATTTTTACGCGCATCATTAAGTTTTATGAAGTTGGGCTTGCTCATGAAGATTTCGCCGCGCACTTCAATATCGACAGCTTCAGACAATTTCAAAGGGACACTTTTAATCGTGCGAACATTATGCGTGATGTCTTCACCCACATTTCCATTCCCACGTGTCGCGGTGCGCACAAGTTTGCCCTGTTCATAGGTGAGAGACGCCGCAAGACCGTCTATTTTGGCTTCCACCATGTAACTGACGTCACCAAAAGCACGCATACGTTTGTCAAATTGACGCAAATCTTCCGTATTGAACGCATTGGCGAGTGATAACATCGGAATCGTGTGAGACACTTTTTCAAAGCCGTCAAGCACCTGCCCACCAACGCGCTTGGTCGGTGAATTATCGGTTTGGTACTCTGGATAGTCTTTTTCGAGTTGTTGTAAGCGCGCCAGTAATTCATCGTAATAGACATCTGATACCGTAGGGCTGTCAAGGACATGATACTCATAATCATATTGTCTTAGTTGCGCACGCAACGATTCGATTTCTTTTTTAACGTCCATAACAAA
The DNA here is from genome assembly GCA_003551405.1 of Mollicutes bacterium. GTDB lineage: Bacteria > Bacillota_I > Bacilli_A > Izemoplasmatales > Izemoplasmataceae > B1SED10-225. The sequence goes on from PUMO01000131.1 coordinate 7,199, forward strand.
TCCTCCTAGACCTTTTTGATTGCAGGGTGGTCCTTCATCAATGTTTTGATGCCGTGCTCTTTGGAGAATGCAATTTTACATTGATCACCAGTAACACTGACAACCACACCTTTACCGAAAACTTTGTGAAAGACCTTATCGCCTTGAACCAAGTCATTGGACTGGTTTGATGGTTGAGATGTGAATGATTTATGCATCTGTTTACGTTTCATGGCATCACGTTTATAGCGCGATTCATTTTGTTTCATTTTTGCGGCCAAGCCTTCATGAACAACATGCTTCGCATCAATATCACGCACAAAGGTGGAATCGGGATTGGCCACACGCTCACCATAATGGGTGCGCTCCTTGGCACTAGTGATAAAAAGGCGTTCCTTGGCCCGGGTAATGCCGACATACATCAACCGACGTTCCTCTTCAAGTTCCTTAGGGTCGCTTAAGGACCGATGGAGTGGGAAAAGGCCTTGTTCAGCCGCCACAAGAAACACAACCCTGAATTCCAGGCCTTTAGCAGAGTGCAAGGTCATCAGGGTGATGGATTCATCATCCGTCGTGTCATCTTCCTGACTCTTCAGTGCTATATCTTCTAAAACGTAGGTTAAAAGGGTGGCTTTATCATCAGACTCATAGACGGATTCACTTTCAGTGAGCATGGTCTTGAGTTCTTGGATGTTTTCAAAACGAACGTCGCCTTTTTCATCATCTTCAAGGGCGGCTTTATAGCCGCTTTCCACCATTAAGTCATCAATCAATGTATTGAAATCCTGTTTTTCTAGCGCATTGATAAGTCCTTTAAGCATTGCTTTAAACGCCTTTAATTTGTTCAAGACATTTTTACCAAGCGGC
>PUMO01000012.1 GCA_003551405.1 Mollicutes bacterium
AAACAATGGATGCACTTCTAAAGCGACATGTTGATGATTATAAGGCAATCGATGTGACCACATATAAAGCAATGCGGAAACACCATTTCGCGCACCTTAACGAAGACTTGTCGTTTTTGGATGGCTATGAAACCATGGTGTTGATGGCGCTTTCTTATCCCAAAAGTCGCGTAAAATATAAAGGCAAGGGCTATGGATACGTCAGTCGCTATGCACACGGTAGTGATTATCACACCATTTTTCGCCGCAAACTTAAAACCATCACCGATGCCCTTGCTTCACGGGGATATAAAACCTGGGCTGATGCGGACATTTCCCCTGTTGATGAACGGTTTGCGGCCTATTTGAGCGGTCTAGGGTATATAGGACATAACCGCTTTTTGATTCATCCGTCTTTTGGGACCCACCTGTATCTCGCAGTCATGCTGATTGATGCACCCCTTAAAACAACTGCCTATGCGCTTGATAGTTGCGCAGATTGCACCCGGTGCATTGACGCGTGTCCCACGGATGCCCTTGAAAAAGGTGGTTATCACGTTGAGCGCTGCTTATCACAGCGCACACAAGTAAAAAGATCACTTGATATTGAAGAAATTCGCTCAATTGATCACTATGTGTTTGGCTGTGATATCTGCCAGATTGTCTGTCCAAAAAACCGTGCAATCACACCGGTGCACCGCAGTGCCTTTTTATCCGATGATGCGGCGCAACTTCATTTAAAAACACTGCTTTCCATGTCAAACAAGCAATTTCAGAAACATTACGGTCACTACGCCTTTGCGTGGCGCGGTGCGAGCATTCTTAAACGCAATGCGCTTGCGATTTTATTTAATCAAAAAGACCCTGAAGTGTTTGATTATGCCCGGCGCATCAAGGCTACATATCCTGACACGCACTGGTTAAAAGCAACCATACAAACTCTATTGAACGAGGAAAAATCATGATACATATTGTATTATATGAACCGGAAATCCCACAAAATACAGGCAATATCATGCGCATCTGTGTTGCCTTTAACATGAAACTGCATTTAATCGAACCGCTCGGTTTTTCGCTGAATGAAAAACAAATCCGCCGCAGTAACGTCAACTATACTGCCGAGGCGGACGTTACGGTGCATACCACACTGGATGATTTCATGGCGTCATATCAGGGACGCATTTACATTTTCTCACGCTATGGTGAAACCGCGCCAGGCGCTGCCGATTTGACCGATGATACCGAGGATGTCTATTTGCTTTTTGGCAGTGAATCGGCGGGGTACCCAAATGCATTCTTAAAAGCGCATAAGGACAAATTGTTGCGTATTCCCATGCATGATGCGATGCGCAGTTTGAACCTGGCCAATACGGTGGCGATGGGCGCCTATGAAGCAAGCCGCCAAAAAGCATTTAAGGGGCTTAGCGAAGCAGAACCCACTGCACAAAAAGGTCCCAATTATTTAGACAGCTAAAATTTACAACACCAAGGACGTGGTTTCCATGTACAAGGTCAATGACCGCATTGTCATTCACAGTTATAAACATGACGAGCATTTACACCGCATTTGGACCAAAGCCCGTGTGATTGCCCATGATGATAAAAAAATCATTGTGGCCAACAAGCGCACCAGGGTCATTGAGTCCAATGGGCGTTTTTGGCATACCCGTGAACCGTCCGTGACATGGTTTTTTAAAGACCACTGGTTCAACGTAATTGGAATTTTAAGACAACATGGCGTTTATTATTATTGCAATATCGCCAGTCCCTATGTCTTAGATGATGAAGCGCTTAAATATATTGATTATGACCTGGATATCAAAGTCTTTCCCGATTATACCTACCGCGTGCTTGACCGCGGAGAATATAATACCCACAAGGAAAAAATGCGGTATCCCAAAAAGCTTCAGGATATTTTGGAAGCGGAACTTTCCAAACTGAAACGCATGATTGAAAATAAACAAGGCCCCTTTGCGCCGGATGCAGTCCGTGACTATTATCAAACCTTTAAACGGCTTAAAAAATAAGTCGTTTTTTATTGCTTCGCCAAAATCATGATTGTAAAATCCAAACAAAATAAGATAATCCCTTAAAAATATTTGCCCGGCCATAACAGGCCTGTTCGCTTTACCTTGGAAGATGGCGTTGTAAGTTGAAAACAAAAAGCCATCACATTTGACGTGGCATCGCAGTCACTAAAACCGGTGGCCGCTTGGTGGCAGGATTGCTTAAACTTTCACCTATTTTTACTGCGTTCGCAGGGTTGGAAGTTTTTTTCGATTGTATTGATTTTCATGATTGTACAAGAAATCAATACTGAGCGAACTCAGAAAACGTCGTCATAAGTGCAGCCGCGACGACAACAGGAACGGTCCGGTTGTTTTTTGTGTGTTATCCCCCGGGGTAAATGGTTTGTGATATGATGAATATGAGGTGATTGCGTGAACATACTGTTGCTTGAAGATGAAAAGAAAATCAATGACATGCTGAGTTTGTATCTTAGGCAAGATGGGCATACGGTTGAAAGTTTTACACGTGCTGAGGCGGCACTTGATGCCTTTAAAGCGGATGTGTTTCAAGTGGTGATCAGTGATTTGATGCTCTTTGGGATGCAAGGGGAAACGTTTATTAAGAAAATCCGTGAAATTAGCGATGTTTATATCGTTGTTTTAACAGCAAAAACCGCTCAAGAATCCAAACTGTCGTTGCTTGATGAAGGGGTGGACGATTATATTGCTAAACCCTTTTCCATGAAAGAAGTCCAACTTAAACTGCGCAACATTGAAAAGCGTCTTGAACGCCAAGAGACGAAACGGTTTTCCTTTGAAGGCAATACTTACACGCTTAAAACACCCTCCAACATTATTATGAAGGACGATGATACCATTGATTTTAACAGCACTCAGGCGTGCGTTGCCCGTGTTTTAATGGACCATGCCATGTAGACGTTCTCACGCGAACAAATCATTGCCCATTGTCTTAGTGAAAGCGAAGCCTTTGACAGAATTGTGGATACATATATTAAGGATTTGCGGAAAAAGTTTGAAAATAAATCAATTATTGAAACCGTATATGGGGCGGGCTATAGATTCAGAGGGGTTCGATATGATTAATCTTTTGCGTTATCTTCATAACAATGTCTCGCGCTCATTCAAATGGATATTCACGGTGCTGTTCATTGTCATCAATGTTTTTATCGTTTTGGCCAATACTGTCTACATCAATACAACGATGGATGATCAAAATGCATCGCTTGTGGATATGGTGCATCATTTGACCCGTTATACGGACCAAGCGACGGTGGTGACATATCTGGAACACTATGGGCACACCCATGATGTGCGGCTGGATTATCAATCAGAAGATGGTCATTATTCCCATATCACCCAGAATCCTCCACAAGACGGAGAAACGTTTACCATCAATGTTGAAGGGGAAGAAGCCACATTGGTTGTGGACAATGCCCGAAGCAATCTTTTCATGACGAACCTTGCATATCTTCTTACCATTAATGCGGCGCTTGTCATGCTTTATGTCGGCTTACTGATTGTGTTTCACAGGCGGATACGGGAACAAAATAATAAAATCATTGATGATGTGACGCAGCTGCAAACCAATATTGGAACCATTGAATTCAGTGGCGTCTACACGTTTGAAGAGTTTTCCCGCATTGAATCAGCGTTTGAAAAGACCATCAATAATTTGGAACGGTTGAAGGCCCGGCACAAAAAACAAATCCAATCCCTCGCGCATGATATCAAAACGCCACTGACGATCATCAACGGCATGAGTGAAGGCATTGTCGAAGGACGCCTTGAACCCACAGAAGAAATGAAACAATCCTTGAAAGAAGAAATTGATCAGATCAGTTCGCTTATAGAAACCATCATTGAAGACCCTTCACAAACGCCCTTTGAAACGATAAACCTATCCGATGTGGTGCGAAAAGCGATTGAACGCAACCGCGTCGTGTTCGAACAAAAAGGCGTGGCACTTTATTACGATATCGCCCGTGATGTCAATGTGGTGGGCAATCGCGACGATTTGCGCCGCGTGATGGACCATCTTTTACAAAACAGCCTTACACATACCCCGCGTGGTAAAAGTGTTTATGTCACGCTCACCACGTCTTATATGCGCATCATTGATGAAGGCGAAGGCATGGACGCTTCTACACTGGATGCTGTTTTGACAAGCAAACAAGCCAGTCCGGTTCAGGCATTGGTCTTCAGATTGTCAAAGCCATCACGGACGTCCATCACTTCACGGTGACGATTGATTCAAAGAAAAATCAAGGAACATCCGTGACGTTGAACTTTGATTCATAATTGGTTCATATTATTTGTGTATCCTCTATATAGAGGTGATACAAAGAATAAATTAATCGCAACACTTTTGAGTGTTCTCATCATTTCCATCGTGGCGTATGGCGCCATGTTGTTATTTGGTGTTGTGCCAATAGAAACAGAATACGGTTATTGGCACCATGGTCGTGGATTTGCATGGCACGGTATTGGCATGGGACTATTTTGGATTGTCATTATCATCGTTGGCATGATGTTTTTCAATGAATCCAACAAATCTGAGTCAAAAAGTGCCATGGATACTCTTAAGCAACGCTACGCGCGCGGAGAGATTGACAAGGATACATATAATAAAATGCGTGAAACATTGGAGAATGATTAAAAATGTGGATATTTTTGATTGGTTTTATTGTCATCGCTATGATGGTTTTCAGTGAATCGAGCACACCCCGGTCCAATAATGCCAAAGAAACCATCAAGCAACGCTATGCGCGCGGAGAGATCGACAAGGACACTTACAATAAAATGCGCTCGACACTCGAGAATGATTGATAGGTTTTTATGTGTGATGCATCCTATTTATGAAATAAACAAGCATAAGAGCGCGCAGTTTCCTACCCTGCACAGCCCCCCGCTTAAAGGTGGGCTGTGCACGCATGCAGTGGAGAATACCATATTATATTCACCATTTATCGGCATTCATAATTCATTCACAAAGTCAGTGTATGATTTATGCGTGAGGTGATTACATGAACCATAAAAAACTATTCACACGATTGATAAGTGTCATAGTTATAGGCGCGGCAATGCAAGCAAGCAGTCATTTACTTGGCAACATTGTTTTGGCTGGTGAACCAACGTGGCCTTGGGACCATCAAGCATTTTTTGTTTCATATGGGCTTTTTATGGGCTTTTTATTTGTTCTGACATTTTTGGTCCGCAATCATTATGACACCAATGACGCGGCAGATGATGATAATCCATCTTCGCTTTTAAAACAGGCAAAAACAACCCTTTTAAATGGAAAGATTGGCCGTCAGACGCTTCAAATGATTCGCCCAAGTCTGGAACGTGAACGCTTATGAAACAGATGATTATTGTGGTGGGCGTTTTATTAGGCGCCATGTGGCTTGGCGTATTGCTTTTTTCATCCAGTGATGATCCCTACGTAAGGTATGGACTAAAAGATTTAACGGCGGAAGAAAAAGTTGAAACATTGGAGCGTCAAACCCTTGATGGTGATATCATCGCCTCCAATGTTACGGGCGAATATGTAAGGGTTGATACAAAAGAGGGTTCCAACACGTATGCGCTCGATCAATTTTATCTATCGATTGCACCCTATATCGACAATACGCATCCATGTGACATGCACAATTTTGTGACGTGCCAAAGTGAACTGAGTGGTGAAACTCTACAAGTGCACATTGAAGATGATGAAGGGAACGTACACTATGATGATGCGCTAACGCTAGAAAGCAATGGCTTTGGTGGTATTTGGCTGCCTAAAGATATTGATGCGACCATTACAGTCACCTACGGTGAAAAGGAAGTAACCAGTGATTTTACCACAAATGAAGGCGCACCGACTTGCATGACGGAAGAATTGAAACTGCAATAGCATAGGTTTTAAGAATATGTTTGATGATAAAAATCAGGCGTATTTTTTTTGTATAAATTTGTAAGACAGACCGCTTAATTATAAAAATAACAGTTGCTTTTGACATGGTGTGTGCACTCCGTTATACTTTAGACGTACTATGCGTAAATATTATAAATAAAAAGGTGTCGATACAGTGAAAAAATTCGCGTTAACAATGTTGCTCGGACTGGTTGTTTTCAGCGCAAGTGCGTGTACCCTCGGTGTTGATTCAGACGGTGAATCAATCACCATTTATTCAGAGCGTCATTACGATACCGATCAGATTTTGTTTGATCGCTTTGAAGACCAAACCGGCATTACTGTCAATGTGATTGATGGGGACGCCGATCCTTTAATCAATCGGTTGGAAAATGAAGGTGAAGACACATCGGCAGATGTTTTATTGATTGCGGATGCGGGTCGTTTGCACCGGGCAAAAGACAAGAATCTTTTGCAGTCGGTGGAAAGTGAAACCCTGTCTAATAACATTCCATCCAACTACCGCGACAGCGATAATTACTGGTTTGGCCTTACTAAGCGTGCCCGCGTACTTGTCTATCATCCCGACCGCGTGGATGAAAGTGCGCTTTCAACGTATGAAGCCTTAACCGAACCAGAATTTGAAGGTCGCGTTGTCACGCGCACTTCCGCAAATATTTACAATCAATCATTGATGGCTTCATTTATCGAAATTATGGGTCAAGATGACGCCAAAGCATGGGCGGAAGGTCTGGTTAATAATTTTGCGCGTCAACCAGCCGGCAACGACCGTGATCAAGCCAAGTATGTGGTTGAAGGCAATGCCGACATTGCCATCATGAATACGTATTATATTGGTCGCATGATGAATTCAAGTGACGCATTCGAACAAGAAGTGGCGGATACTGTTGAAGTGTTTTTCCCCAATCAAGAGACAACGGGAACCCACGTGAATGTTTCCGCTGCGGGTGTCACGCGTTATTCTTCCAACCCTGAGGCTGCGACACAGTTCATTGAGTTTTTAAGCAACGAAGAAAGTCAATCGTCATTTGCGAATGCAAATTACGAATTTCCAGTCAATGAACATGTTGAACCGCATGATTTGTTAAAATCATGGGGAGATTTCAAGGCACAGGCTATCAATCTAAGTGTACTCGGTGAAAATTCTCAACGGGCCGCAACCATCATGGATGAGGTTGATTGGCGCTAAGGAAAGGAGCAACGGAATGCTTAGAGCTTTGAAACAAAGAACCAGTGTCTTTTCGGTCATTTCCATCATCGCCGCGTTGTTGATCGTCATTCCAATGCTCAACATATTGTTAGAAATCTTTACCCCCGCTTCAGCGGCTTGGGTTCATATAAGAGAAAATCTTCTGCGTGGTTACATTATCAATACGGTCGTCTTGATTGCCCTTGTGGCAATCTTTTCGGCTTTAGTGGGGCTTTTTAGTGCAGTCATGGTCACCCGCTATGAATTTAAGGGCCGCCAACTGCTTTCATGGTTCTTAATTCTACCCTTGGCATTGCCTTCTTACATCGCCGCATATATTTATGCCGATATGGTGTCTTATACAGGAACGGTTGGCCGGCTTTTAAGAAGCATCAACGCTCCGTTTTCAATTGATGTGATGAATATGGGGGGTGCGGTGTTTATTTTTGTGGTGACACTTTACCCTTATGTTTACATGCTTACGCGCGCGGCATTATCACGTCAAAGTGCATCATTCAGTGAAAATGCGCGCATTTTGGGTGCTTCCCCTTTTCGTACGCTTTTTACCGTCATCATTCCCCTGCTTCGTCCTGCGGTTGTTGCGGGGACGCTTTTAGTGGTTTTAGAAACGCTCAATGATTATGGCGTGGTCGCATACTTCAATGTGCGGGTGTTTTCGTTTGCAATCTTTGATGCGTGGTTCCGCCTTGGTGATACTGTTTCAGCGATACGCCTTAGCGGCGTTTTAATGGTGCTTGTCTTCGTTGTCATATTCATTGAGCGCATCATCCGCGGTAAACGCCGCTACGCTTCAAATGTCACGACCAAACCTTTGGAACGTAAACCGCTCACAGGTGC
>PUMO01000022.1 GCA_003551405.1 Mollicutes bacterium
CATACACAGTTTGACTATGAAAAACCTGAAGTTGAAGAAGAAGCCAGTTACTTTAGCGAAGAAGAAGACGATATTATTATCGATGAAGAATTCGCACATGAAGAAGACGTCGCTTCAGACGATACGGTTACGTTTGGTGAACGTGAAGACGATGATGAATACAACGAATTCACTGACGCCTTTGACGAAGACAGTAAACACGAATAATTTAGCGGGTGTGCCTTTTGGCGCACCCGTTATTATTCCCTTTTAAAAAACCAAAAGGAAATATTGACACGCCTGGTTAGGTAGTGTATAATTGCTGTTGCGTAACATAGGAAAAGAACGGGGTTTGCTTAAAACCCTTGTTTTTAAAGAGAAAATGACACACATGGATGTGTTGCATTACAATCGAGAGGAGGATCCCCCCCATGCCAACAATAAACCAACTGGTTAGAAAAGGACGCAAAACCCGTAAAAAAGCGTCAGGCTCACCACATTTGGCGATTAACTACAACTCTTTAAAGCGTGAATATACGCATTTACCAAGCCCACAAAAACGTGGTGTTTGTACACGTGTTGCTACATTGACGCCTAAGAAACCAAACTCTGCACTTCGTAAATATGCACGTGTTCGTTTAACAAACGGTGTTGAGGTTACTGCCTACATTCCAGGTATTGGCCATAAACTTCAAGAACATAGCGTTGTATTAATCCGTGGTGGTCGTGTTAAAGACCTTCCGGGTGTACGTTATCACGTTGTTCGCGGTACACTTGACGCTGGTGGCGTTGAAGGCCGTAAACAAGGCCGTAGTAAATACGGAACTAAACGAAACTAAACGCTTGAATTATATAATTCTAAAACGCAATCACTTTTCATTTGAAAGGAGGAATCAACATGCCTCGTAAAGGTCATGTCCCCAAAAGAGATGTATTACCCGACCCAATTTATAATTCCAAATTGGTAACAAAATTGATCAATAGTATCATGAACGATGGTAAGAAGAACACAGCCCAGCGCATTTTATACGATGCGTTCAAATTGGTTGAGGAAAAAACCAATCAACCTGCCATTGAGGTGTTCGATGCGGCACTTAATAACATCATGCCTACATTTGAAGTTCGTGCGCGCCGCATAGGTGGACAGAACTATCAAGTACCGCATGAAGTACGCGATGATCGTCGCTATACGCTTGGTTTGCGCTGGTTGACTCAGTATGCACGCCTTCGTAACGAAAAGACGATGGATGCCCGTTTAGCAAACGAAATCATTGATGCATCAAACAATACAGGTCAAGCAGTTAAGAAGCGTGAAGATATGCACAGAATGGCTGAAGCCAACAAAGCATTTGCACATTACCGCTGGTAGAAAGGAGCACACAACATGCCAAGAAAATACCCCTTAGAATTGACAAGAAATATCGGTATTATGGCACACATCGACGCTGGTAAAACTACTACGACAGAACGTGTGCTCTATCATACCGGTAAAATTCATAAAATAGGTGAAACACATGATGGTGCTTCTCAGATGGACTGGATGGACCAAGAACAAGAGCGCGGAATCACCATCACTTCTGCGGCGACCACAGCCTTTTGGCGTGATCACCGTGTTAACATTATCGATACCCCAGGACACGTAGACTTCACCGTTGAGGTATCACGTTCCTTGCGTGTTCTAGACGGCGCAGTCGCCGTCCTAGACGCCCAGGCGGGTGTTGAACCTCAAACAGAAACCGTATGGCGCCAAGCAACAGAATACATGGTCCCCCGCATTGTCTTCATTAATAAGATGGATAAACTCGGTGCGGATTTTGGTTATTCACTTGGAACCATCAGAGAACGTCTCGGTGTCAAAGCGGCTGCCATTCAGTGGCCGATTGGTGCTGAAGACGACTTTACCGGCATTATCGATTTGATTAACATGACAGCGTATGAATACGATGGCGGTAAAGAAGAAGAAGCAAAAGAAATCGAAATTCCCGATGATTATAAAGACTTGGCTGAGGAAAAAAGAACTGAACTCATCGAGGAACTGGCTGATTTTGATGAAGATCTCATGATGGCTTACTTGGAAGGCGAAGAAATCGATAGCGAGACGCTTGTGAAAGTTATTCGTAAAGCAACCCTCGATGTTGAATTCTTCCCTGTCATTGGTGGAAGCGCCTTTAAGAATAAAGGTGTCAAACTGATGGTCGACGCTGTCATCGATTATCTTCCAGCCCCAACGGATGTTACAAAAATTCGTGGGACAATGAAAAATACAGGAGAAGAAGTCAAAGTTTCATCTGATGACAATGGCAAATTCTCTGCACTTGCCTTTAAAGTTGCGACGGACCCGTTCGTTGGGAAGTTGACATTCTTCCGTGTTTATTCCGGTGTCCTTAAAAAAGGCTCATATGTGATGAACACGACCAAGGACAATAAAGAACGTGTCGGACGCATTTTGCAGATGCATGCCAACCACCGTGAAGAAATCGATGAAGTATATTCCGGTGATATCGCCGCTGCAATTGGTCTTAAGGACACCGCAACTGGTGACACCCTGGCTGAAGAAAAGCATCCAATAATCCTTGAACAGATGCAATTCCCTGAACCAGTTATCTCTGTTGCGATTGAACCAAAAAGTAAAGCGGACCAGGACAAAATGGGTAACGCCCTTCAAAAACTTGCAGAAGAAGACCCGACGTTTAAAACATACACAGATGAAGAAACGGGCCAAACCATCATCGCAGGTATGGGTGAACTTCACCTTAACATCCTCGTTGACCGTTTGAAACGTGAATTCAAGGTTGAAGCCAATGTTGGTGCTCCACAAGTTTCATATCGTGAAACATTCACTGAAAGTGCCAATATTGAAGGTAAATTCATCCGTCAAAGTGGTGGACGCGGTCAATACGGTCACGTATGGGTTACGTTTGAACCACTTGAAGAGGATGAAGAAGAAAAAGGCTACGAGTTTGTCGACAAAGTGGTTGGTGGGGTTGTCCCACGTGAGTACATTAGCGTTGTTGATCAAGGCATCAAGGAAGCCTTGGAAAATGGTGTACTCGCAGGCTATCCACTTATCAATGTTCGTGCGACACTATTTGATGGTTCTTACCATGATGTCGACTCTAACGAGACCGCATTTAAAGTAGCGGCTGGAATGGCTGTTAAGAATGCTGCACAGAAGTGTAAGCCAATCTTGCTTGAGCCAATCATGTCCGTTGATGTTATCACACCAGATGATTATCTGGGGAACGTCATCGGTGACTTGACCGGTCGCCGCGGTAAAGTTGAAAGACAAAGTGAACGTGGCAATGCACACCAAGTTAAAGCGTTCGTCCCACTTAGTGAGATGTTCGGTTATGCAACATCACTAAGAAGTAACACCCAGGGCCGGGGTAACTACACCATGCAATTCTCTCACTATGACCCAGCCCCAAAAAGCATTTCAGAAGAAATTATTAAAAAGCGTAACGGCTAAATTAGTTTAACTTGCATTATTTACCATGATACGGTAAAATATCAATGTTTAAGAACGATTAAAGGAGGAAATATCAAAATGGGTAAACAAAAATTTGAACGTAAAGGAACACACGTCAATATCGGAACCATCGGACACGTTGACCACGGAAAAACCACTTTGACCGCAGCAATCGCTACGGTACTTTCTAAACGAGGCATCGGCGGAACAGATGCGAGCACCTATGAAGCAATCGACAACGCGCCTGAAGAAAAAGAGCGCGGAATTACCATTAACTCTGCACACATCGAGTATTCTACTGAAAAACGTCACTATGCCCACGTTGACTGCCCAGGTCACGCGGACTACGTTAAAAACATGATCACAGGTGCTGCCCAAATGGACGGCTCCATCCTCGTTGTAAGTGCAGCAGACGGACCTATGCCACAAACACGTGAGCATATCCTGCTTAGCCGCCAAGTTGGTGTGCCTAAGATTGTTGTTTTCATGAATAAAACAGACCAGGTAGACGATGAAGAGCTACTTGAGCTTGTTGAAATGGAAATTCGCGAACTGCTTAGCGAGTATGACTTCCCAGGTGATGACATTCCTGTTATCTCTGGTTCTGCGCTTAAAGCACTTGAAGGCGACGAAGAACAAGAAGAGAAAATCATCGAGCTTATGGAAGCTGTTGATGAGTACATCGACGACCCAGTACGTGAAACTGACAAGCCATTCATGATGCCAGTTGAAGACGTATTCAGCATCACTGGACGCGGAACTGTTGCGACCGGTCGTGTTGATCGCGGTAAAGTTAAAGTCCAAGACGAAGTTGAGCTTGTTGGTATTCGCCCAACACGCAAGACAGTTGTTACAGGTGTTGAAATGTTCCGTAAGCTTCTCGATGAAGCAGAAGCGGGCGACAACATCGGCGCACTCCTTCGTGGTGTGACGCGTGATGACATCCAACGTGGACAAGTACTTGCCAAGCCAGGCAGTGTTACACCACACACTAAATTCCGCGGAGAGGTTTATGTCCTTTCTAAAGAAGAAGGTGGACGTCATACCCCATTCTTCTCTAACTATCGCCCACAATTCTATTTCCGTACAACAGACGTAACTGGTGTTATTGAACTACCAGAAGGCGTGGAAATGGTTATGCCAGGTGACAACGTTGAGATGAATGTTGAACTCATCTACCCAATCGCCCTAGAACAAGGTACCAAGTTCTCCATCCGTGAAGGTGGACGTACTGTTGGTGCAGGCGTTGTAGCTGAAGTTTACGAATAATATTCAACATAAAAAGAGGCGCAAGCCTCTTTTTTTATACCTTGTTTTGTTATAATGTATGCAACAAGGAGGATTAATATGTTGATTGACACCCATGTACATTTAAATAATGATGCACTCTATGAAGACGTTGAGAAATACTTGAAGGCCGCAAGAGAAGAAGGTGTACAACGGTTCTTAGTCATCGGCTATGATCCCGTGATGAATGCGAGGGCAATTGAACTTGCTGAAAATCATGATGATGTGTATGCCTCAGTCGGGGTACATCCAACGTATGCAAAACACTATAGCGATGAGATGTTTGATAAAGTTAAAGATCAGGCCACCCATTCAAAAGTGAAAGCTATTGGTGAATGCGGCATGGACTATCACTGGGAGAAAGATAACCCAGATGAACAAAGGGTTGTATTTGCAAAGCAAATTGAACTTGCAAAGCAGCTTGATAAACCGGTCGTTGTGCACATGCGAGATGCCACTGAGGATACATATGAGACATTAAAAGCGTACGCTCCGATTAAAGGGGTCATGCATTGTTATAGTGGGTCGCTTGAGATGGCCTATAAATTTTTAGATCTAGGATTGCATGTGTCCTTGGGTGGACCGGTCACTTTTAAAAACGCCAAAGTCCCTAAGGAAGTCGCCAAGATTATTCCAGATGATAAATTGCTTGTAGAAACCGATGCCCCTTTCTTAGCACCGCATCCTTACAGAGGCAAACAAAATGATTCGAGCTATTTACCGCTTATTGCTGAGGCAGTGAGTGAACTTCGCGGCATGAATTATAAAAAACTTAGCGAATTGACCACTAAAAACGCTAAGATTCTGTTCAATATGGAGTGAGTAACATGAAAAAACTGTTGATGGTTGTTGTGCTTGCACTTAGTGTATTGTCACTGAGTGCTTGTGATTTTTTATTCATTGAAGAACAAGACCCTACAGAAGAGCGTGAAATTTTTGATGTCAATGAGTATACAAGACAAGAGCTTGTGGATTTAGTAGAAGAGCTTATGGATGAGTCTTATCATCGTGTTGAGTATGAGCTTGATGATCTTCAAAATGCGATGACACAGATGCTTGAGACTGAGCGTCAGGCCGTTGTGGGCATTGAAGCCGGAACCGCGTTCACCTCGGGCAGTGCCTCGGGTGTTATCATAGATAAAGATGGCGATGATTATTATGTGGTTACCAACCACCATGTGCTTCAACCCGATGATCGCAACGAGCCTTTTGATGATGTAAGCATCACGTATGAGCGAAATGGTATGCTTTTTGATGTGCCCAATTCACAAACGGAAATCCTTGGTCTTGATGCTACTACGGATTTAGCCGTCATTCGTTTCAATTCGGATTCAAATTTCCCTGTTGTGGATTTTGCGGATTCTTATGATATCGATGTTGGGTCCTTTGCGATTGCGGTTGGGAACCCCCTTGGCTTTGATTATTTCGGTAGCACAACGTTTGGCATGGTATCGGGCTTGAGCCGTTTTGTACCGGGCAGTCAGTATGAAGTGCCGTTTTTGCAACATGACGCAGCGATTTCACCAGGGAACAGTGGTGGCGCGCTTTTCGATATAAATGGTGACGTTATTGGAATTAACAACATGAAAATTGTGGATGATGCGACGTCAAATATTGGTTTTGCAATACCGTCCAATACCGTTGTGCGCATTACTGATGAGTTAATTGAACAAGGTTATGTTGAACGCCCATTCTTTGGCATTACCGCTATGGATCAAGTCAGTGCATGTGGACAGGATGTTGGTGTTTGTATTGAAGGGTTCTCAAGTGATGGCACCGCCGCTGAAACTTCGCTAGAAACCGGTGATATCATTATAGGATTTAAATTGGAGGGAATGGATGATTACCAAGAGGTGCTCAATTTCACCGATTTACGTGAACAAATATTGAACAGTCAAGTTGGCGATCGCATGAGTGTTCAGTATATCCGCGATGGTGAAACGTATGAAACCGACTTTACAGAACTGGTAATTCATCCGGATGATGAATGATGAAAAATATTAATTTTTATGATGCGATTCGTAAACGCAGAAGTGTTAGAACCTATAAAGACGAACCGCTTACGCAGACTGATTTGGACATGGTGAAATCGTTGATTGATGATGCTGAGTCACTTGCGAAGCCTTTTGAAACAAGGATGACACTTCATTTGATAAACAATAAGGAAAATGAGACGTCCAAACAAAATATTGGGACGTATGGATTTGTGAAAAATGCGCCCCATTTCATCGCAGGGGTCACTCAAAACGATTCCAGTGCCCTTGTTGATTTTGGTTATGGTTTTGAGATGCTTATTTTGGCGCTCGCAGAACATGGCCTCGGCACAGTGTGGCTTGGAGGGACATTCAAACGTAAACAATTCCAGGATATTCTTAAAGAGTCTGAAACTGACGCTTTCATACCAGCGGTGACACCGGTTGGCTACCCGGCACTTAAGCGTTCGTTGAGAGAACGCACTATCCGTAAGGCAGCAGATGCGGACAACCGTCAACCGTTTGAAACGCTCTTTTGGGATGCGTATGAAAATATGCCGCTCAAACGGAAAGATAACCCGCGTATTGCGAAGATTTTTGACTTTGTCAGAAAAGCACCAAGCGCTTCAAATAAGCAACCATGGCGCCTTTATTGGCAAGGGGATGTTATTCATGTTGCCCTTCATTTTGATGAAAAATATAACAACCGTCTTAACTATCCAATCCAG